>NZ_LN831305.1 GCF_001488575.1 Halobacterium hubeiense | reverse complement strand
TCTGGGCGTGACGTTCCACAAATTTCGAATCACGCGTCTACGACCGACAGAGTCGACCGCGTTCGTACTGCCTACCACGAAACTGTCCTAAACATGCCACACTACGACGACACGTACGATGAATCGCTCATCGAACACCTCGCCGGCGAGTTCGGCCCGAAGATTGCTGAGGGCGTTCGACCCGAGTCGTCGGTGTCGTTCACTGCGGCGTACAAGCACGTACTCATAGAGGTAGCAGCGGAAGCCGCGCAAAGACGTGAGAACTTCCTCGAAACCATCGACGAGGAAGCACGGTCAATTGAATCGGCGTGGACGGATCTCAAGGACATCTTCGCCGCGCTGGACACGACGATAATTCCGGAGTGGCACTGCGAGTCGTTCACGGAACAGCTCGACGCCGTCACGCAGCGCCGCCAGCGAACGATTCAGCAACGAGACTCAGTTCCTCGCTTCGACGACCACTCCCTGTGCGCGTACCTATACGAGAACGAGTCGTGGACGTACCCGGTGTTGACGGCGGTCGCGCGGACGCGGGAAGCTGTCAGCCTCGAACGCTCAACCAGACCGGGAACCACGAACGCGGCTGACCCCGGGAGACGGAATTCGTGACAAATCATCCGTTCCATTCGTAACGCTAGGTGCCAGAGATCTTGAGGGAATCATCGGGAGATTTCTTGCAACTCGGTACGCGAATCTGATTTCCGAGAGACGGCTTTCAACAGTTATCGGCATCACATTCATCGGATTTCGAAGGCTTCGTCATTCAGCAGTTCTCAATTTGACTGGTGTACATGCTTCAGCGCGGCTTAGTTGGTAGGCTAGGATGGCTAAAGATACGCCTGGGAGAGAGTATTCCCGACGGTCGCGGATGCATGCCATTCAGTGGCTGTAAAGTGCATCATCAAGGAAGAATTCACATTCTAGACGAGCGAGCCGCATCGCTGTGAGCGAGCAGGCTGGGTGGTTCACCACCCCAACTGTCGAATGTAAATGCCTCATAACGACGTGTCTGACGTATGTACGACAGTATTAGAAAGCCCCGCGGAGCTGGCAATGTTACAGAGTGCGGTGGGACACACCAGGTGTCGAATGAAATCAGTTGTCTGCTCCTAGCACGTTAAATGCTCACGTTATTGACGTCAGCAAACCGGTCATCCTGGTGAATAACTTGCTTAACGACCTCCGGATCTTCCATCAGGAAGTAGTAATGTGTAACACCTTGCCCGCGGCCACGACCGACGCGTTCAGACCGGCCAAGAATATCAAGGAACACTTGTTCACCGAGCCGGTCAGCCATCCGCCGATGTGAGAGTGTATCCATATCTAAGAGTGCCGTAAGTTGCTTGTATACGTCGTATATCTGGCGTGTCGAAAATTCGCTCTCGTCAGGATTGTTGTCTGCGAGGAGTGAAAGAGAGTACACGGTGGCTTTAATCTGCGGTGGCTGCCCTTCGAGAAGTTGTGCGAACCGATCGATGTCCGCTTTCTCCCGTGCATCTCGAACGTGTTCCTCCAAGACTTGGTCCGCTCCAGCATCTTTGGCTAGCTCTCCCGCGTTACGAAGGATATCGAGCGCTTTCCGAGCATCACCGTGTTCTTGCGCAGCAAATGCAGCGCTTAATGGAATCACATCATCTGTGAGAACACCATCGTGGAACGCGTCAGACCGGTTATGCATGATATTTCGGAGTTGATTGGCGTCGTAT
Source organism: Halobacterium hubeiense (assembly GCF_001488575.1). Taxonomy (NCBI): domain Archaea; kingdom Methanobacteriati; phylum Methanobacteriota; class Halobacteria; order Halobacteriales; family Halobacteriaceae; genus Halobacterium; species Halobacterium hubeiense. The sequence goes on along the minus strand of NZ_LN831305.1, from coordinate 110,753 downwards.
GGAGGAAATACGAATTCCCGGTCTTGCAGACTGCTGAGCACGCGTTCATCGAGCGTATCTTTGAACGAGATCTTGTTACTAATGGCGATGATGCCGACTTTACAGGAGTCGACTTTCCCAGCTTCCCCGGCGCGTGACAGTTGCATTAGTATCTCGCTGTCTTTGAGTTTGTCAATCTCGTCGAGGATGATAACGGCAACATCGTACAGTTCGTCGAGGATATTCCAGAGTCGGTGGTAGTAGACGTCAGTTGAGAGTCCGGTAACGGGAATCGAGATGTTCGTTGCCTCTGGGCTGTTGAGGTTTCGAGCGATATTGATGACAACGCGGGTTTCCGTTGTGGATTGCGTGCAGTCGATGTAGACACGCCCCATGTCTGTATCGTTGGTTTCAGCGAATTGCTTGGCGCTTTGTGTGACGTGTTTCGCTACGAGTGATTTCCCAGTCCCGGTTTTCCCGTAAATGAGTGTGTTTCGTGGGGATTTGCCACGGACTGCGGGGTGGATGCTGGAGGCAACGTCTTCGATTTCTTCGTCACGGCCGATGATTCGGTCTTCGTCGGGAATATGGTCGATGTCAAGGAGTTCTTTCCTGGCGAAGATGGCGTCCTCGCTCGCCCAGATGTCGTTGAGTGATTGTTGCGACCCGGTGTTATCGGCCATACACTCGACACCCGGTTGAATGCATATAAATCCACAGGTCCCTCCACCCCAGGTGTCGAATGTAAACACCGAAAATCAGGACTTTTACGCCCTATAGTCGGATTTAAGTGAAGTCTCCCACACCATCCGTCGGATGAAGATTGAGGGGCGGTCGTCGAGTGTAAACCGTGACATGTGTGGCAGTAATTACGGCACGGTTCTGAGACACCCACACCCCAGGTGTCGAATGTAAGTCCCTAAAATACCCAGGTAAAGACGCTTACAACGCTATACAGTATTAGTAGCAGATTACAGATGATGTGGGGATTCCCAAAACAGGCTATACTAGGGGAAAGGTATAAGTCATTAGCAGTAAAACAATAACCGTACTGCAACAAAGTAAAAGAGAAAAGGAGCGGCTAGCTCCTTCTTTCTATTCTTCCAGAACAAAAACGCGAGTATCAGCCTGTCTCTCCTGCTTCTCGTATGGATTTACACTCGACACCTGGGGTGTGTGCCCGAGACCATCTATCTTTGAAGAGAAAATCTCTCTCCAGGAAACGTGAATCCGACAACGCTCAACCAATCCACGCCCAGCGGAAACTCCGATTGTAGAACGCATTCGTCGCATGTCGGACACTGAGGCGGCACGACCGCTCACCTGATCGGATTATATTGGTAACCCGACCACCTCTCAGGGATAGGTGTAGCGGCAGTGTGGACCTGTCCTCAGAATGCTTTGCGTTCTGATGGGCTGCACGGGAACGCGGTTCTCGTGAACGCCAGTAGTCCTAGCATGCTGACCGGGCTGCAAACCAAGAAGCACCTCAATCTATCGGCACGATGCCGTGAGAAACCTCGCTGTTTCCTACCGACTACCGCCTGTTACATATATCTGCTACAGTTATCTGTAACAGATATCTGCTATAGGAATCCGTGGCGGATTAGCCCAGTTGCCTCCTTCTCACAGTAAACAATCGTAGCAGCCACTGATTACAGACATCTGTTACAGACAGGAGATACAGCCATTTGGCACAAATATCTGCCACAGATTAATGTAACAGCCGACCATATCGGGGAGTGTATGCTATCCGCAGTCGTCTACTCCGAATCCGGAGGGACGTTCAAAACCACAACAACCGGTAACCTCGCGGTTGCATTCCAACGCGCGGGCCTAGACACGCTTGTCATCGACCTGGACCCACAAGAAGGGAACCTGACGACCCTCTTCGATGTCGGTGAACATCGCAGCGACCCAGACGCCGACAACATCGTCCGACACATCCTCGAACGGCCAAAGGGTGAATTTGGAGATCTCATCGAGACCAGCAGCGAGGGCGTAGACATCGTTCCAAGTCACGACATGCTTGGTGATTTTACCAGCAATCTCGAGCAGAAAATCACCTACGAGGCACAGATGGAGAGCATGGACAGAGAAGACTACCCCCGGTTTGAACTCCTCCACGACCTCCTCTGGAAGGAAGAACAACTGCAGAACGAGTACGACGCTGTTCTGATCGACCCAAATGCTAGGGCAGAAGACCTGCTGTATAACTCAATTTTCGCCCTCCGAACACTCGTTGCGCCTGTCAAGCCAGCCGGAAAGGGGAATTTGAGCCTCGACGGCCTCGAACAACTGGTCACTGGAATGGAGGAGAAGCTCGACATTCAGGTCGGACTTTCTTGCGTCGTGCCGAGTGGCGTAGGACAAACGAACGCCCACCAGCAGTACCAGCGCAAATTCGACGCCACAGAGGAGTTCGCGACGCCCGTCTCAATCGGTGACCGCGAAAGCATGATGGATGAAATGTGGGAAGCGCGTGGGTCTGCGTTCAAGGTCGTCGAAGAGCGCTGGAAAACCCACGAAGTCAACGGCGAGATGGTTTCCGAGCCGGGGCCGCGTCGCGTCTCCGACCGGGAGCTGGAAACACTCGAGAAACTGTGGACTCTAGCGGCCTTCATCGCGACCGAAACCTTCGACGAGGACTTCGATGAGGAACTGCTGTTGAATATCACTGACCACGAGGACGTAACACTTGAGCCAGCACTCGGAAACGAACCTGAGGTGACTAACTAATGGGAGGCATGAAGAAGGGCTCTGGTGACCTGAGCTTCGAGGATGACTCTGAGAGCAACGAGGAAACCGATGCCAAGAGTCAGTCCGGAGAAGCCCCCACAGCCACCCCCGAACAGGACGCCGACACGACTTCGACCGGCTCCAGCGACTCCGACAACACTGGTAGCGTGACAGACGCATCGTCTGAAACTGAGAGTGATTCGACCGAAGAGTCACCGACATACCCTTACTTCGTGCGGCGGAGTAACGTCGGCGATGAGCGCGACACGCGACTGGAAATCCATGTTCGCGACGATGTTGCAGACACCGAGACCGAGTTCCTCAATAACCTCGCGGAAGAGCTGGGGACGACCGACGTGGCGAAAACGGACGCACGAGAGTATGCTCTGGTGCTCGCTCATGAGCGGCCGGAACTCGTCGCCGAGTTGATGCAGGAAGACGGCTACGGAGAACTTGATTGACTGAGTAACGTAGGCAGTGGCAAGGACGAATGATGCCGATTACGGATTTCTTGTGGTGTACGCGTGTGGGTTCGAGTCGCTGTCAGGCGGTTCTGACTTAGGTAAAGACGGATGGTACCTCGGTTACTCGCCACCGCCGTTGATAGAGCAGCTGATCGAAGATGGACAGAAGATCCACCAGCAGCGACCGATCTTACCAGAGACGCTCGCTACCGCTACGTAACCGTGGTGTGAGTCTTACCTAAAGACGAATGGTCCAAGGCGGTTCACTCTGCTTCGAGCTGCTCGTAGAACGTTCGGGGGTCGATGATTTCGATATTACGGAACGAATCTAGGTCGAGGAGGTGCTGATCACCAGAAACAACATAATCTACGTTGCCAGCAACAGCGGCTTCGAGGAACTTGTCATCGTCAGGATCGTCTTCAACAGCGGTGATCTCTTCATCCGGCTCGACAAACTCCGCGAAATAGCGGATCGTTTCAACCTCCTGTTGGACTTCGTCTTCGTCCATTCCAAACCGGTCCGGATACTTGAGGAGCGTCTCGCGAAACTCTGTGAGGGTCTCGACGGAGACGATGATCTGGTACTTACTGCTAAAGCCTTTGACGACGACGTCGTGTGGGACGCCGGTCGCGATAACGCTTGAGATGAGTACGTTCGTATCAAGAACCGCCTTCATTCACCAGATCCCCGCGCTTCATGCACTAACTCATCAACTTCCTCCATCGACAGTTCGACTGTTTCGGCTCGCTCTTCGACCCGCTGTTGGAACTCTTCGACTGACGGGAGTTCGAGTTTCTTTAGGACGAGCCCGTAGTCGGTTGGGACGACCATTAGCTTCGTGCCTCTTTCGAGGCCGAATTCCTCCCGTAGCCGGCTTGGAATCGTGATCTGGCCTTTCGATGTCACGGTGGTTACTTCAGGATCGTCGGTGCTCATTAGATAGTTCTACGTAAGGATTTCTTACGCATGGTCTTGAATCCATCGGCTATTCAGTACTACGAGCCAGAGACACAAACAGCGTGAGCAGAGATCAACTAGAGCTAGCGATACCAGCGGGAAGCTTGCCACCTAGAAGATCTAAAGAACAGCGGAAGCGGTGGGGTGGGGGAGACATTCCTATCCTGTACCGGCTTCTCGAACCAGCCACAACTCCTGCCCTCGCTCGCGTTCTGTAGACTCTTCAGAGCGGCCCGGCCAGAGTTAACCAACAATCTGAACCGATACGTGCAAAGTGTTGGTTAAGGTTGGCGCGTCGATCATCCAGACACCGCCCGGTGACGGCTACTCGTCCACGTTCGGTGTATCCTCTGTGAAACGCCTGCAGTAGTTTCTCTTTCTCGGCAGTCTTAACCAACACTATTACGACCTAGTCATCCTAATGTTGGTTAAGACGATGGCCCACACACGCCCCAATCCACCGGACAACATCGCCCAGTACATCCTCGATGGCCTCGATCGCCAGGGTCCCGAGACGCTTCGCCAGATCGCTGAGCACGCTGAGGATCTGGCCGACTGGAAAGCAGCACAGGCAGCTGCTGAGATGGACAAAGAAGATGTCGTGCGTGAGGACAGCCAGGAGGATAACGACCGCCCTGTCGATGTTCCTGCGAAAGCCAGCGTCGTCATCAAGGAGATCAACAACAACCGCTACTACTACTATCAGTGGCGGGCCGGCGATCAGGTCAAATCTAAGTACAAGTCCCCAGTCGAAGCCGGCGAGTAGAACGCGCAACTACCGTCAAGTGCACTGATATTGAAGCGGATAGACATACTACTGCAAGGCTTACTTGGAGGTAACATCGCTGTCCGGTCCTCGATTCGTTTCAACGAGGAACTCTACCGTATATTCCCAAGCATCCAGGTCGTAGTGAATCGTGGCGACATGCGTCCCGGGTTCGTGTGCCTCCAGGTCAACGACGTCGCGGACGTCGTCGAATGCTGGCGTTTTCAACTCGGTTCCCCATCCGTAATCCGCCGGACTTCGGGACGTTGGCGGATCTGAACCAGTAGTGTAGCCGAGGTCACGCTCTCCCTGGGAGTTCTCTCGGATTACGACTTTGTGATGTCCCGCCGCCTCTTCGTTTGGATCATCGTTAGTCATAGTCCTCGAAGAGGTCGTCAATCGCAGATTCGATGAATTCATCGCGAAGCTCGCACTCCTTGATTTTTACCTGTGCATCGAGTGTTCCCGCCAGTTGGTGTGCTAGTGTTCTTGATTCGTCATCAAGGACGTCGCTCATTCCGGAATCAAGTTTCTTGATGATGGCTTCTCGGGCGTCGTTGGCGGCCTCACGGTTGGTGAAGACACCGTATGGATAGGATCCCGACGGACCGTCTGTATACACGACGAACGTTTTCGTGTTAGTCATCGATTTCACCTATCTCGTGGTCGTCGCTATCTGGGCACTCGCTCGTTTCTGGAGTATTGGCGGGGAGCCAGGAGCTATTACAGACTTTCCGTAACGTCCTATCGCCGCTTTCTTCTGGGCCATTCATCTGAGCGTACGCTGTTCGGTACCTGCGGCCGACAGCGTCCGCCACCTTGAGAGTAGTTACCTCGGTGTGTGTTCTCATGCAGACTCGTAAAAGAACCTCGCACTAAATGGTGCTGGTCAGGGGAGTAAGCGGACCGCTTACCGGATAAATCAGAGGATTGTTTCCGAGTTATCAGACAAGTCGGCAATACCTTCTCGGTACGTACTCAGCACACACCCTTGGCCATTTATTAACCCATAGACACGACCCGATACTAAGCAATGAAGAGAGAGTGGACTAGTATCGTCTACCCCTGCGGACCGGCCTATATTAAATCAGGGTGGATAGTTTGAACAGTCAATCGGCCACCCAGCAGATTGAAGAATTTATCGAAGATACAGCGACAAATCGCGTCAAAGCCTTTCCTGCATGGCCAACCAGTATATTCCAACTAGAGTTAGAAGGAGTAGGGATATATCAGAATAAGTCCGGCAGCTATCTCGCGAAGATGATTGACAGAGGAGATCTGGCCGAAGAGCATGTAGGCGGAGTCCCGTATATATACGACTCATCAGACGATCTAAATTTGGATGGGACGAGAGTTCAGCGAGCTACAGAGACATTTTATGAGTATCGCAATAATCCGGGGCAAGCAACGCTCCCAGAGTTCACTCTCTATGTCGCGCTAGCCAAGGAGAGAACCCTGCTTAACGGCGATTTCATGGACATCTACCCGAAGGGAAATTACACACATATTCTTCGGGGGATGCCCGACGAAGTCGACGGCTTATTGAAACTGAACGGGGAGTGGTTCCCACTCCAGGTTTACAGTGGGATTCAACTGCTCACGATGGAGAGCCACAATGGGAAACGGGGTAAGATCAAGCAGGCAGAGAAGGTCTCGAACGAGAAAACACCAAAGAGCAATCCAGTCATCATTTCGCACCTAACGTCTGAGAATGTGCGAGATCATATGCGCGATCCGCACGACGGAACAGTTCTTGACACACGGAAATTAATCGCCTGTGAAGCCAATCACAGTCAATTGGAGAGCGCACTGAAGTTCTTGAATATCAGAGACCGGGTTGAGTTCATCCCGAGGCTGAGTACAGCTTATGAGAGGCTAGAGTTGGATGGAAACCGGTTTGACGAACTCGTTGATGAAGTCCCGACCGCGATTACTCCGGAGAAGATCGCACCTGGGGCGACTGACTTGCCTAATCGATACCGTCGTCTTGTGAGAGGAATGCTCCATTTACTCCATGTGAACACGTTCTGGCGACGCGCTGACGGACGGACAGAACGCGAGGCAAGTATTTTGCTTCAGGAAGCGTTCCACCACCTGCTTAGAAGCGATGGGATGGATATTGACGAGTACATCGATGTTGGGTGGGAAGAGCTTGAGAGTCGACTGAGGACTATCAAAGCCGCGCAGCAACGTGAATCGATGATTCGAGATAAAGCACGGGAGTATGTCTCGACGCTCGTTAGTCAGAATGTGATGAGGCAGAGAGGCGACACAATTTATGCGCGGAACTCAGCGCACCCACACACCTCACTTTCGTTCCCATCTGGGTTTTAACAGCAGGTTCTACCCTCTCCGCCGGTTCGTTGGCTGGATACTGACGTATGGTATACTCATACGCGAAGGTTGAGGGAGTCATACTCACAAAGGGTTAACCACAGATGGCCGAGACAAGCATCGGTGTTTCAGAGGAGGTGAAAGCCCGCCTCGAACCCGTCAAAGAGAAATGGGGCTCACCGTCCTGGAACGCCTTCATGGATGATTTGGTGGAACAGAACGTGGATATCGACCCAGAGGAACTTGACGAAGTTGCCGTCGAGAAACACGAGCGTATTGAGAAGACACGCGCGACCGCTGTTGGCGTCCTCGAAGCTCTCGACGAGGCCGACATGGTCAATGAAGCTGTGGAGATCATCAAGGAGATGAGCCAGCAGCGGATGCTTGCCGAGCATCAGCGAATCATCGACCACTTCCTCGAGAAATCCCGGAACGGGGAGCCGCCAAACGAGATGGACGAGCTTCTCGCACGGGTCATCATCAAGACCGAAGGCGTCCGCGACCAGGAAACGCCAGCCGCCGAAATTGCGCGTGGTCTGTTCAACGAATCAACTACCGCTGAACGGACGACCACCCAAGAGGTTTCGTCCAGCACGACAGACCAGACCGCCGCCGGCGAGTCCGTAATGGAGACGGACGAAGAATCCTGTGATGACTCACTGTTCGACGGTATCGAGGACGCAGACGGCGATATCTAATCAACGATGGCAAGGACTACTCAGACCGTTACGACCGCACAAGTCGACGACCAGCCGCGCCAGCAGACTGGTGAACCTGATGCCGTGGACGTGTTCGTGCGAGAGTTCGGTCAGGAAGCCGGGAAACACGTCGGTACTGCGTTAGCAGAAGAGATTCACAATGACCCAGGAGTCCGGCGTGCTGCCGCGACAGGAGCAGGCGTCGGCCTCGGTGTCGTCGCGGGCCTTGGCCTGCTAGCACTCCTCACTCAGTAGAATTTGACGCGGACACAGGCGTAGCTGGAGCGGCACGAGACTCTGTATTATCGAACAAGTCGTCACTCTCCGTGCTCCGACGAGTCCCCACTTTGTCGTTCTCGACGAGCTCTTGGACTGATCGGTCAAATCCACCTGTAGAGTGGGGTATTGGAATATCTGTGAAATTTCTGCCTAGATAAGCGAAACCCACCGCCATCTGCCATTCGGCCCGGGCCGAACTGTATTCCGCCCACACCGAAGGCGACCCCGCCCACGCCGAAGATAAAATCAGAGTACAGGCTGTCTGCCGCCCTAATTTAACGGTCTAAGGGATTTTTACTTCTCTGGCACCTGGGGTGTCGTGTGATGGTCGTGACAACCACCATGTCGAACCAAACGGCGACAGCGCTGAATACGGGGGAGAAGTCTAATGAGTGAGATTAGTGAGGGCATCGAGGGCGTCATCGCTCTCGTGATGGGTGGGTTCATACTCTTAGTTATCGGCTCCTCCCTCGAAACCACCGTCAACTACAACCTCAGCATGTGGGGGGCTCTCCTCATCCTTCTCGGTGTTGTGCTAGCAATCGGTATCGTTGCAGCAATCGTTGGGTCAATCGTTGGCCGGTTGTAATGAGCCTCCGAGAACACCTCACCCTCAATCGGGAAGAAAAGAGGGTAGATGAAGAGATCCTCAACGTCATCCGCGAGAGCGATGCTGGGTTCGTCGGAACAACGGAGGTAAGCGATAGTCCAGGCGTTGATCGGGAGGAGGACACTGTTCGGAACCGCCTCTGGGGTCTTGAGGAAGAGGGGCGTGTACATGTAAAACGAATCGGGAATGATGGGAACCTTGCTTGGTACCTATCAGAAGATGAGCGGCAAGACCCTGTGAACCCTGATATTTACTGGGCCGCACGCATCTGCGAGGAAGGGCGGGGCGTCGGAACTGTCGTACTGCGAATTGGCGTATTATGCGCACTTACCGGTTTCCTGCTAATGATGCTCGCACTGACTGCAGATATCGCGGGGGTCCAATTAGAGATTGTGAGCGCCGTTGGAGCGGCGTATCTCGGCTATATTGTTGCAGGAGCAGGTGCGGTGAACGTCTTCGTCGGTGGCGGAATCAAATGGGGAGTTTCCATCATGGAGAACGTCATCGAGCGGCGTGCCGAGGTGAATATGGACACGAGTTCAGGATGACCACGGTGGCTGAATATTCCTATACCGGTTTTAGGAACAGTAAATGGAGATTTCTCTACGGGGCGACTGTTCTCGGCTGTTTCCTCGTAGGGAGTCAGTGGAACTCGAAAACTGTGATATCGATTGTGACGTCTCGCTTAGCGTAAGCTACGGCGAAGGCTAGGAGAACGAACAGCGAGAACAGACCGAACACGAGAGCCGTCGCTGGTAATGTCGTGAGTGCTTGCAGAATCATGGTGTATGCTCCGTTATCCGTCAGGCGGAGTGCTGGTCGATTTCCTCTTGTAGTTCGTCAAGCAACTCCTCGGCCCTCTCAGTACGGGTGTCTTCTGAGGAGTTACCCTCCGAGTCGAGGCTGCTCGGCTCCTCCTCGTCTTCCTCGGCTTCTTGGTCTATTTCGTTCCACGGCTCCCATCGCCGCAGTTGCTCAACGAGCTCGCGGTACTCGTCAGGAACTTTCTCCTTCACGTACTCTGGTTGCGAATCCCAGTTTCGCGCGGTGTGCTCCCAGGCTTCGGGAGAGAAGCGATACCAATTCTCTCCCGAATAGGGGCGGTTCCGAGAGGAGTCAGGGAGGTTTGGGTCGCGTCCAGGAATTGTCGTCGAGAATTGCGGACCGAGGGGGATGCGTTCAATTGCATCACTGACCTTGTCGCAGAGCTTCATGAACCCGCGTTCGTTCGGAAGAACACGTTCTTTCGCGTCCTGATACTCGTCGCTATCCCGTAGGAGGTCGTCCCAGTCGGCACCGTGCTCGATACGCCGTTCATCGACGGCGTGTCTGATGGTAGCGAATGCCACTTTTTCGACCGCTTTCTGGTTGCCGAACTGGTCGAGGTCTAAGTCCTCGAACGCAGAGATGGCGAGTTCCTGCTCGGTCTGTGAAACTGGGAGAGATGAACAGAGCGCCTCGACGACCCGACGACGGTCGGCATAGTGCATCCGTTCGGCGAAGCCATCCGAAAACCGGTCACGCTCCTCGTTCACCTCCTGAAGGCGTTCTTCTCGCTCGCTTCGTTCACCGTGCTTGCCAATCGAGGTCGCGTCCGGCGTCTCGTAAACCTCCTTCTCGGCATGTTTGTCGATGTACAATTCTTCCTCTGACAGAGCCCCGTCTCCTGCCTCGCTCGCGTGACCGCCGATGATGCGGGGAGATGGAGAGGGGGTCATAGAACCGTTAGTCGTTTTTGTAGCCGATGCTGATGTAGTAGTGCGCTTCATATTTCGTACTTTCTCCGTCAGGGAGGGCCGACTGCCTTTCCTGCTCTCAGCTCGCGTAGATGTGTCTCAGAAACGCGTCGAACTGAGGGGAAATCGCCACACGCGTGGCTCAGAAATTAGCTGGCGTAGAACGGCCGTCCTCCCTTCATATAGATACGTTGTAACGAGAGTTACTTAAAGGCCGAATGGCGTTGCGGTCGCCATCTGTTAACCAACAGACCACACCCCATCTCTGTCGTGTTGGTTAAGACGGAGCGCTCTTATGTAGAGCTGTGGAAAGACGGTCTGACAGGAACTAATTCTGCTATCTTCTGGCGATTTGAACGCTAACTAAGTCGCGCAGCGTGAAGCCAGTACACGTAGACGGCCTCTTTCCGTGTTTCTACATAAGAGCGATTACTGTTAACCAACAGAATAGCGCTTTCCAGTGGAATGTTGGTTAACTCCGGACGATTTTCTGACTGCCGCGCCGATCACTCGATTTCGATGGCCTCATCGTTCCCATCTTCGAGTCGCTCTGGGATTTCGGCCCTGGGACTGCAACACCTACTAGGATATCAGAGGGGACTTATTCAACCCAGTCGAAGGGCACATAGACGGATGCATGATTTAACTGGATTCCAGCGGGACATCTTGTATGTAATTGCTGGGCTTGAGCAACCGCATGGGCTCGCAGTCAAGGATGAACTCGACGACTACTACGAACAAGAAATCAATCACGGCCGGCTCTATCCGAACCTCGACGACCTCGTCGACAAAGGCCTCCTCGAGAAGGGCAAACTCGACAAGCGCACAAACTCCTATACGCTCACCCGGCGTGGCCGCCGCGAGATTACTGCACGTCGCGACTGGGAAACCCAGTACGTCGACTTCACCGAGTAACAGCCCGTTTCCAGCGTTCGGGGATGGGTGTCACTCACTCCAGCAACACTGCCCCCTTCGCGTGGTAGTCGCTCGATAGCTCCGTGGACTCACTCAAGCAGGCCGAGTTCAGTGAGGCGGTCTTCGACGTGTTTCAGTGCGGACTGTGCGTCCTCAGATTCATTTGCACCGGTAATCACGAGTTTCCCACTGCCGAAGAGGAGAACGACGACGTCGGGGTCGTCAAGTCGGTAGACGAGGCCAGGGAACTGCTCGGGTTCGTACTCAATTTGCTCTAATCCCAGCCCGATTGCGATTGCGTTCAAGTTCAGCGATTGCTCGAGACTCGCGCTGGAGACAATATTCTGCACCTCAATCGGCGGATTACTGTCGACATCGATGCCTAACTCGCGGATGTCCTCAAACACGATCTCGAGAGCTTCGTGAACGTCATCGACGCTTTTCGCGCCGGTGCAGACGACTTTGCCCGAGCGGAAAATCAGCGTGGCTGACTTGGGCTCCTGGAGGCGGTAGACGATTCCAGGAAAGTCCTCGGGGTTGTACTCGGCGCCGGGAAGGTCTGTGGAGAGTTGGTCGAGGGCGAGTTCTTGGCCGATATCGCTGGAGGCAACGACGTTCTCGATATGGATCGTGTCCGCCAGAGTGCTCATATGGGATATTCGTCGGACAACTCACTTAAATAGCGGGTGGAAATGTGTGGCGCTGGTGAGGCCCTCAACGGCTAATCGATTCGAGTATAAGCCGCTAAGTACAGGAGAACGAATATTACCCGTCCCCGAACAGGTGGTGGTAGATGGAGTACGTCTACCTCGACCTGAATATGTGGATTGACCTCCATATGCGGGACGAAGATGACGAGGTTCGGGAGCAGGTTGAGATGGCCGTTGAAAATGGAGAGATTGCGCTCCCCATCATCCACACCATCCTGACCGAGGAGGCGACCTTCGAGAACGAACAGATGCGCAAGGAGGTGTTTGACTATATGTTCGAACTCAGCGCTACTCACTCCTTGCGGCCGTTCACCGATGTGCAGTCGTTCGAGATAGAGCGTTTCGTGCGCGGTATTGGGGGTGACTTTGAGTACGATCTTGAAGAACGAGTCCGTGGGAAGGGGGTTGACGACCTTTTCGGCGACTGGTCTCTGACGATTGACGGCGAGGAGTTAGACCCCGAGGGTGAATACCAAGAAGTCTTCGAGGAACTTAACCAGATGTTTCAGAACCGCCGCGGCTTCGAGGTGACCACCGGTGCTGTCGAACAGACCGTCGAAGAAACGGGGGACTGGGAGTCAGAGCTGCACGAGGAAATCGAGAAGATTATCGACGATTGGGATGACCACTTCGATGATAACGCGAGACGCCGCAGATACGCCAAGTACAGCTACTTCTATGATTCCGTATTCCTCCCTCTCGCCCAACGGTTCGTAGAGAGCAACCTGTACTACAACTTCGGGGTCTACGATTTTGAAGAGTACGTCAATCAAGGAGACGAGGACGTAGAGGACCTCTTCCGATTGTTTCCAGCCAACTACACCTACGTCACGCTCACTAACGCAGCCGACCTGCAAGACGGCAGGAAACCAAACGATGTGTATGACCTGTTCTCGCTCGCGGTGGCGATACCGTACTGTGACATCGTGGTTACTGAGAATGTCTGGAGGACAGAATCTGAACGCGCTGGATTGACCGAGACGTACGGAACAGAGGTGGTGTCCTCGTTGGACGACCTTACTAACCTCATTTAATCTGCAATACAACTTACGGGGTAATGTCGATGGTCGAAGGCGATTCTGGGCGCGAGCAGCATAGTTCCACGACGCCACCACCCGCTCGTCGTCGATTCAGTCGAAGATGACGACGGATTTGACTGCGTGTCCTTGCTCCCTGGCGAACCAGAACGCGAGGGCATCCTCGACGGCAGCGGGCCACTCCGACATAATGAGAGAGGGTGTCGACTCGTCAGATAAAGATATTCACCGCCCCCGAGCAAGGAGTTCTGCGAGCGCCGTTAGGACCAGACCAGCACCGCCGATAAGGTAGGGGAAATACCCCGCCACTATTGGCAGAAAGCCGTGCTGCGCGTTGTAGAAGGGGTCGCCAGGTTCCAATGCAGCAGGGGACGACACTGCGAAGGTGAATATGTCGAGAGCGACGTATCCGAGGATAGCGACGGTGACGAGCCCGAGGACGCCACCGACGAGTTTTTCCCACACTATGTTACTCCCAATAATTCCCAGTCAGCGTATCCCAGACGACGCGCCCCGGGCCGACGACAACGAGACCGATAGCGACGGCAGCTACGGCAGGGAATACCCACGTGACCCCGCTGAACACTCCCGTCTTCGGTAAAACTGGCCAGATTCCCTGAAGCACGAGGAAGCCGACAACTGCGGAGGAGATGCTCTTCACAACCCGCTTCTCCGTGACCATAGCAGTGCGTGTCGGCCAGCCGATATAAGGGTTCCTCCGGTTCCGTCAAACAAGGGGATTCCTACCAGTAGTTGTCAATCCAGATTCTTTATTCAGAGTGAGAGCTGAAACAGCCGGTCAGTACGCACACCTACGGAGCGGCTGTTTCACTCCGAATCGGCGCTGTGAAAAACCCGCCTCGATGTGGTGAGTGGCTTCAATACGTATAGCGGGTTTCGTGAACGCACCCCCGTGTGCGAAATAGCGCAGGTTTAGACCACACCCCCCGCTTGCCGAATGTAGATGGCCTACTGAGCGCCTTCAGCCGGTACTAAATCCTGATGACGAAACGAAATTGGGAGCTCTTCGTCTGTTTCTACGTCTTGCAGAATGTACGAGTATCCATCTGTGGCTCGTCCGGTTTCCGTCCCAAGGTCGTCCATTAGAACTTCAACAATCTCACAAACGACACCGTGATACCGAGCGTCAGGATCGCCAGAGCCGGTGTAGATTTGCACCCGGTCACCGACCGAATATGAATCACTCGCCGGTTGCGGGATGTCCTCCATTGATTCGTTTTGCATCGACAGACCCTATCAGTCCATCGTTACATCCGCAGTCTCACTGGCGATTGTTCCAATTCGGTTGTTCACGAACCCACTCCTCGTAACTGTTCCAATACGACGTTCGACAGGGTGACAGCTCACAGCCGATACGTCACGATTTCGGAACTGCCACATTCAGAGCAGCGGTCGACATCCCCAGACTCCAAGGTCGTCCCACAGCGCCGGCATTCGACAATCGAGGCAGTATCTGGCCGGCCGAACAGACGGGTGAGTAGCCGGATCATGCGTTCGGATCGACAACGCCGCCGCAGCCCGGGCATTCCGCCCAGTACCGTGCGTCGTTGCCGGTCTCGTACTCAACGAGGACATGCCGGTGGTGGATCAAGTCGCCACATCGGGGACAGACGCCAACTCGGGGATTCTGCGAGGCCATAGATCGTGTCTCGAAGGTAGGGTGGACAGCCTTCGACAGAGAAGGCTGGGTCCGGGGGTGCGAGCGTGTGACAGCGGGTGTATCGCTCCCGCTATGGGATTAGGGGGCCTGCATCCACATATAGGTCAGCCACCCGGAGTGACACGACACGCCCACGAGTTGCGAAGAGTCGGCGGCCATCGCGTCTCACTGCGGTCCTGGCACACCAGCCATCACAAGGCAGCTCGATCCCGACGAGAAAATACCGAATCAAGACGCTCCTCGTACCCAAATCGGCCAACTCATAGGGTAAATCACCTCGTGGTCAAGCCCCGAAAAACTCGGCCTAAGCCGCCTGTAAACCACTATTCATTCCTCGATGACACACCGTCTTCGAAGTATCATCTCCGACCCCCCACACACCGTCTTCGAAGTATCATTTTCATCTGTACAGACGGTTTCTCGACGGTACACTACTGCTACGAAAATACGCCTTGTAGAGTTGGTTCACCGTGAAACAAACCGAATATCCGAGGTCGACCACCGTCCTGCAGGTGTTGAATAGCCACCCACTAACTGAACGGTACCCACTTATAGGGAGTCCACCTGCTCCTCCCAGCCTTCAACAGCATAGGCATCATCGGGCGCGGCATCATGTAACTTTGCGGCGGCATCAACCGACTCAAGCCGTCGTTGAAGGTCTTCTGCACGGTCTACCGGGACGTAATAGGCTCCCTGAGACCGTTCGACGAGGTCGTCTTCGAAGAGGGTGGTCATCGTATCTGCTGCGTCCGCTTCACTCATGTCTGTGCTGGCGGCAATCTCAGGCAGCGTGAATTGCTCTCCGCGATTACGGACGAGAAAGCCCAGCGCATAGTACTCGTCAGTGTCTGGAATTACCACATACGGGTTCTCGTCGTTCGAATCACCCATAGTTCTACTACTAGGGTTACACCGAAGGCATGTGAAGTATTCCCCAATTCTGCAGTATCTACATCGCGTCGAGCGGTCTCAGGAGTTCCCTCCCCACCCCTCGTTTGGAGTGAAAGCAGTTATGTATCCTAATCCATATTTTTAATATTCCTATAGTATTTGCTCGGTTACTATTGCCTGGTTGCCTTGCACGGTGGAATAGCGGGGGAACCCCGTGCGAAATAGAGCGCTCAAACCAACTGCCATCCCTTATAAAATCGCATCTTGAAATCACAAGACTACAGCTGATTACCACCCCCGTGTGCGAAATAGAGAGATTGATCTATCACCCACCCCCCGTGTGCGAAATAGAGACCTCAAGATCGACACCACCCCACCCCTCGTTTTGAGTGAATCTGCTTATATTTCCACAGTGACTCTTATCCGGTCCGTACGCAACGAGAATATGCCGGTCGTGAATCGAGGACCCATACTGGGGACAGTCACGGAGGCGGGAGTTCGTCGAGGGAATCTCTGGAGTATTCGAGGCGAGCGTCGATAGCCGTCAACGCTGACGGCTAGCCCACGGTGGACGTGACGTGTGACAGTCGGGCGAACGCCCCACAATCGGACTCAGGAATTCGCGCCCACATAATTGTCGGGTACGTACAGCAGAACGCTCGCGGCTCTCGAGTACCAGCTGGAGCCGATAATCAGAGAAAGGGCACTCCGGGACGAATCAACGGTGTAACAGCCAGCTGTGTCCGTTGCGATACTGAATACCGAATCTGGGATCGGGACTACTCGTTGGTGTTGTCGCTGCCACTCTCAGTGAAGTATCCGTGTTCAGTCTGAAAATGGTCACAGACGGCTTCGGTATCTGGCGGGAGGTCATCGCCGCACTCGGTACACGTCGCCATAGTTGACGGTCATGTTGAACACACCAAAATGAGTTGATATCCTGGGCGCGGGCTCGGCTACTGATTCTTGGTTGGGGGAGCAGGCAACGATACAGGTGGGTCGCCACAGAAAGGCTATATCAGAGGCGTCGAGTGGACGGTGTATGCCGGAATGCCAGAACTGTGGCAGTCACGTCACCGACGCCTACGCCCGCGTGTTTACCCCTGACGACGTGACGAGCCCGCGTGCCTGCCCCAGCTGTGAGACCGTCACGCGTGATCGCAACGGTATCCGTGAGAAACGAACCTAACAACACCCAGAGGCCCAGGACAGGCTACAGTGCGGGTGTCAAAGGGCGCGTTCCAAGCTGTTTGATCCACAGTTGCGTCGTCGAGCCAGCTGCTATGGAGGCCGGCTAGCTGGGTACTGGCTTTTTTGAGGTTGCGGTCGACTGGCAAGCCGTCGTGGCTAGTTGCTGTCTCGCGGGTCTGAGGCGAGCTCGAATAATCGAGTGGGTTCGTGGACGAGTCGTACGTGGCCGGCTGCTTGGAGGACTTCAAGACGATTGTAGACGGTGTTACGGGAGTAGCCGGTCTCATCAACGAGGAGGCCTTTGGTCGCACGGCCTTGGCTCAAGACATCGAGGATAGCTTTGTCTGCTGGCCGCAGATCGCGTTCGTCCATCAGCTTGCGTATAATGACTGTGCGAAATCCGTGTGCAAAGTACCCATTCATACGCATAATACCACCCGAGTTAGCCAACCGACTATGCATGTGCATATTGCACAAGTTTAATTCATCTCTCCAGAATAACCCAGAAGCACAACAGAGGCCAGCCCACAGATCAAGCACAACAACTGCCGTAGCAAGCGACCAACCGGCCATAGCGTAGAAGATAACCACACAACCGTCTTCAGAAACACCACAACCGATGCCCCTTCAGGTTGAATACAAATGCCCAGACTGCAACAAAACTGTTGCGTGGATCTACGACGACGAGGCAGATGAAATGAGAGTAGACCGATTGACTGGATGCCCTGGCAGTAAATGTACTCGAGTCCACGAAGCAAAGGTACGACGAGTCAACGAGGAGGAGGCCACCAGGGTAGAAAAACAAGGATACGTCAGGTAAGAGGGGTTTTTCAGCGCGAAAGACGTCGGCTATTGCACTCCTGCGGAGCGGAAATATCAGCTCAGCGCAACATTCAACAAGGTCTCTGGAGGGTCAGCGTGCGCCGAAGGGCTAGTACATCCGTCGACTGGTCTCGTTCCGTTTGAGTGTAGTACCGCAGTCTAGACAGAGAGGAGTTCCGTGATGGCGGGTTTGGAGGCTATGGTCGCAATCTAGGCGTGGATCGATGAACAGTCAGTTCCTACGTGGCAGTTCTTGAGAGGAGAACGCAACGCGTTCGATAGTATGGAGGAGTGTGTCCGCATCAATAAAATAGGGTCCAAAGTCCTGCTAAATATCTCATCCGATGTCAAATTCTGGCCGTCGTTCTACACGGGTGCGAATCTATTACAGAATCTCTGTTGTATACTTAATGATATATTGGGTCAAATCGGGCGGCAAATAAAACATTCTTATTCTTATACAGTGGCGATGGCATTACGATACTTCGTGGAAAAGTATCGCAATAGAGAAAATTACATGTCCGATATAAGAGAAGCAAATCCTGAGAGCCGAGAATTTGAAGAATCATATTGCGATACTTCACCCCAAAGGATTTTTCACTACGATATACCTACTTGTCCTATAACGAATATATGTCCCGCCGTAATGCGATTCCACTTCACAAGAAGCGGCAAGATGCCTTCGTCGACGTCCTCACAAGCGACGAAGTGGATCTAGATCCACACAAGGCGATGACATCTCACCTTTTTCTGGGAACTGGTATAAGAAATGATACGGCCGGACATACACATCGAGATTGGTTCACATACCGGGGAACTGATTTGTACCTCAACATCCCTGATTACGACGAGTGCCGAAAAGAAATAGATGAAGCGCGGAAGACGACGAATACTGGCCTCTGTGGCGCTTGTGAGAGGGCAGGAAACGGTGGATACACACCAAAAACGCAGGCATCTGCGGGCCGCCAATTGCTCATTCCGAACTACTGGACCAACCACGTAACCGATGAGACAGAGTACTTTGGACTGAAAGACCGGTGCGAGAGGTATTTTGCACTTTCCGACCCAGCTGCACCAGAAGGTGCTGAGTACGGATTCAAGATGATACAGGCAGGTGGTAAGGACGGTTTTTCCAAAGGGTTCGGAAGTAGAGCTGTTCGGGCAGTTGGTGCCAAATCTGAGATCAATCCGACAATGCGGAAACAGCGACTCCTGAATGAAGGAGTACCGTCAGATCAGATACGAGACTTCGGAGCCGACGAGGAGGGGAACAGAATACCCGACTTAATCGCACATGACCTTCGTGCATCATTTTGTACGCAGTTAGCACGGAACGACACGGAGACAGCTTATGCGATGACCAAGACCGGCCACAAACTCGAAGAGACGTTCTACAGGTATGTTCAGTTCGCACGCGATGAACTGGACAAGGATAAGGACAAAGATATGTTCTAACACGGATGGGTTCGAAAATACCTGAGGAAAAACTCGTCGCCGATCTTCAGGCAGTTGCCGACATGGTTGGAGAGGCGCCGACGGTAGCACAATATCGGGCGCATGGCGAGTACAGCTACGCACCCCTCAAGAACCACTTCGGGAGTTACAACGACGCGATTGAGGCTGCTGGGCTTAAACCGAATCAGCAAGTTGCTGATCCAGATTGCCAGATTTCCACCGAAGCACTCATCACTGATATCCAAGCGGTTGCCGAGCATATCGGTGAGACACCAACACAACTCCAATACCGCAAATATGGGGAGCACGCTTCGAATACGCTGGTTCGCGCATTCGGGAGCTATAATGACGCACTTGAGGCAGCAGGGTACAAGCCGAACAGGCACAGAGATATCTCAAAAGATGAGCTGCTGTCTAATCTGCGTCAAATCGCTTCAGACCTCAATGAGGTTCCGACTGCACACCAGTTCAGTGAATATGGGAAATACAGTCTTGACCTTCTCACCGATGAGTTCGGATCATACAATAATGCCCTCAAAGCTGCCGGATTCGAAGTGAACACCTATTACTCTATTCCAGCTGAGGACCTGCTAATTGATCTCGTAGAGGTTGCTGATAAACTCGGGGAAACACCGACAAAAGACCAGTACAGTGAATTCGGGATATACCATGGAGATACGCTCACACATCAGTTTGGGAGTTTTGCTGCTGCTCTCGAAGAGATTGGGCATGAACCGAATCGGAAGCAACCCATCACGGACACTGAATTGCTACTTGACGTCCAGAGAGTTGCTGAAGAAGTGGGGGGACCACCTACATATGAGCAGTACAATACCCATGGAGAATATAGTTCAAATAGTCTGAAATATCATTTTGGCAGTTACAATAATGCTATCAGGACAGCTGGTTTCGAGCCTGTCCGTGAGTGCAATGTTGCTGACGACGTGTTACTGACTGACCTACAGAATGTCGTCGATGAACTTGAGGAAATCCCAACGAGTCGGCAGTACGACGAACACGGGGAATTCCATTCAGGCACACTTCATCGACGATTTGGAGGGTACAACAGCGCTATCAAGGCCGCTGGCTACGAGCCAACTGTGTATCGGGATATTGCCGATACAGAACTGTTGGCCGATATTCGAGAAACTGCCGACGAACAAGGGAATGCACCTACTTCTCCCGAATACACAGAGAGGGGAACGTACACGGCGAGAACAGTCATCCAGCGATTCGGGACCTGGAGCGACGCGGTCGAAGCTGCTGGATGTGATCCACCATGTTACAACCACTACTCAGATGAACAACTGCTGACTGAACTCCAGCGGCTCGCAGATGGTCGTCGAGCGCCGACGCAGCGTGAAATGGCAATCTCTGGAAAATATAGTCCCCAAGTATACCGCGACAGATTCGGGTGGTGGTGGCAGGCTTGTGTCCGAGCAAACCTGGTGCCACACACTCGAGTCCCGCTGAGAAAACAAGAGTACGCCGACTTCGTTGAGGCTGCTATTCAACAAAAAAATCCCGTCACTAGTATTATTGGGCTTCTCGCAGCTTTTACTGGCCTTACACAGCCTTTGCTGGGAGAGTTCAGTACAGAATGGCTTGACAGGCTACATAGTGATAAGCGTGATACACTAATTATTGTACCATCTGAACACCTCGAGACAACTGACGACTGGGTTCTTAGGCTCCCAATAAAATGGCACCCCCCAGACTCCAGTGGAGCGGAGGATCTCCCCCTCGAAGGACTATTGAAGTGGCATCAAGAATCCCAGATAGTCACTCTAGACCAAATCAATGCAGGAGGAATTAAAACACGAGTACGCACAATCGCGGAGGCAGCCAGGATAGACCATCACGGAATAATATCTAATCTCAGATCCAGTTTAGCAGCACATCTTATCCGCCAAGGAGCAGAGTTGTGGAAAGCCGAGATGCAAGTTGGGTTTAAGCATACCAACTGGGGTGCCAGCGAAAAAATAGGGATAGGGGACTACCTCTTGTGGGTGTACCAGATGGAGGGGGCTCCCCACCATGAATACGAACCAGAAGGCGTGTTCCTCGACCCACCAGAGGACCACTACGCGCCTACTCGTTGATTAGATAACCTACAGTACAGTTGAGATATAGTAGGATTGGAGTCTTTGTTGCATCAACGGATAGAGCCGGGCTTTATTCACATCGAACCAAGAGATATGAGCAAACACTTCTGGGGATATTATAGAGTAAGCTAAGCCCGCAAACAGTCATATATACGATATTGTCACGACGGAGATTTTCAGATTGAACGCAGGTGGTCTGCGTTCGGCTGATACATTTCTCCTTTCTCTTTTTGCTTCTCTAGAACGTGTTGAGCCTTTTCAGCGGAGACTCCTCTCTGTTCGGCATGCTTGACAACTGCCTCTATTGGTGCGCCCTCATCATATTCCTCTTCAAGCTGCCCAACAATACGACAAATCACGTCCTCAGTCTCCATCTGCTCACCGGATTTCCCCTGCTCAACAACATCAGCGTCGAAACTACCAGTCTCAGGATCAACCCCGATATCCTGAAGCGCACTCCGAGCAAGTGCAACGACACGGTCAGCGTCCTCCTGATCAACAGTGTCGGAGAGACGCATTCTCGCGGAGGCTTCTGCCAACCGAACAATCGCTTCGAGCTGTCTCGCTGAAACCGGCACAGGAGCATCTTCGTCCGCCCCGTTCGACCGCAGATCCACGTAAAACTCCTCGATAGTCTCCTTTGCTTCTGGTGTCAACGTCGGGACGCAGTTCCGCCGAGCGTACGCGATATACTTCCGGAGAAGCGAAAGCTCAATCTCCGGCTCAACAGACTTCCGAAGATCATCTTCCGTCTCACTCTCCGTAGACAGATTCTGAGCGCGGAGCTCACCGACGTGGTTGACGTCGAGAATATGCGACGCAACCTCCGAATCCCCCGCCTCATCCACGCTATCGATGTGAGTGAAGATGAGATCGAACCGCGACATTAGGGCGGGCGGCAGATTGATTTGCTCTCCTAGTGGTTCGTACTGGTCGAACCGCCCGTACTTCGGGTTCGCTGCCGCTGTGATTGATGTGCGGGCCGAGAGGACATCGTTGGCGTCGCCTTTCGAGACCGAAACCGTCTGTTCTTCCATCGGCTCGTAGAGGTTGGCACTCACCTCCTCCGGCATATGATCAAGATCGTCGACTGCGAGATGGCCCTCGTCAGCCAGAACGACAGGCCCCGCCTCAAGTTCCCACGCGCTTGTCCCATCACTCGTTCGTGTAGCTGCTGCGGTTAACCCCGCACTCGTCGTCCGCGTGCCATTCGTTCGGAGCGCTTTCGGCGCGAGTTTCGTTGTCGCTTGCAGTAGCCGTGTCTTCGCCGAGCCGGGATCCCCAACGAGGAAGACGTGGATGTCCCCTCGGATTTGAGCGCCATCTGGGAGGTCCTTGTCGACACCACCGAAGAGTTGCAGAAGAAGGGCTAACTTCTGTTCCTCGTAGCCGTGGACCGACGGCGCAAACGAATCACACAGTCGCTCGATAACATCACTGGTATTCGCCAAATCCGTGATCTGCTGTTCCTCTGACGTGGAAATCTCGATCTCTTCGAGAGGGTCGGCGGGTTCGATGCTGCTCACCTCGATGTACTTATCCGAGATTGAGGCTGCTGTGTATTCACCGGGATCCTTCATCCGGACCACACCGACTACGGTAATCTGGTCGCCTGGATCAACGGTCCCTGTAATGTCGTCCTCGGCGAATGCGAGGATACTCTCGATGTCTTTGCCGTTCTTATCCCCGATTGGGGATTCACGGAGCTTGAATTTCTGCTGGTCAACCCACTTGGAACGGTCAGAATCCAGTTTGAATGGGCCTTGACGCTCGCAGGACTCGCACTGATACGGCTGCTGGAGATCCCCGTCTGTGTGTCCAGGTTGTGGGACCTCAGTTTCCATCCCACAGCGTTGGCAGACAAAGACAGCACGCTCAACGATACTCTGGGTAGAATGTGCTGTGTCGACAGTCCCGGTCACCGAAACGAGCGTGTTGATTGTCCCTGAATCGATGTCCTCCATCGGGACAGTCTCAGAGACATTGTGTACCCGAACGTGGGCCCGTCCGAGGCTGACGTCCACGGGGAGGTCGTACAGCCGGAGGGCTTCCTCGGCGGCCTCCCGGAGGTCGTCGGGGTGGTTGATGTAGTCGTCGGCCAGGTCGGGGTCCATCTGGTAGAGGTCCCGCCAGTCCAACTCGAGGGACTTCGACTCGCGGGGGTACTCGCGGGCGAGCTCCGCAACGTCGTCGCTGTAGTATCGGCGGTAGAACTCCTCGAAAAGGTCAACAAGTTCTTGATTGGCGGCCTGGGCCATACTAGCCATCTATTTGTCAATTTGGTAAATCTGCTGGACTACCTACAAGCAGACCAACTTGAGCGGTCATGGGATTGAACCCAAGCGAGAATCAAGAACCTAGTTATCGAGGTTGCTGGCGTCGAATTCCCCGGTTAGGTAGCGGCGTCCGTCCTCAGTAATTGCGTAGTATCCAGATGTTGTTTGGGTTGCGAGCCCGTGTTCAACGAGGACACTAAGGCGTTGACTTACCCAGGATCGTGAGCGGTCGATGTTGTGGCCGATTGCGGCGGGGCCGAGTTCAAGCCCGGAGTCGAGGACTTCGAGGATGCGGTCGTCAGTGGGGTTTTGCATCCAGTCTCCGGGCTGTCTCATTGTCTCTGTCCTCTTACGCCGCATTATTACTCTTGTCGAAGTATAGAACAAAACAAACGGAATCGTCTATTATACTAAACGGAATCGTGAACAGCCTTTTACCAAATTAGTTCAAACCCCCACGTAATGACAACCCCCTCCACTCAACCCCAATCCCCGCTCACCGGAATCGAAAACTCCCTATCCAATCACCGGGACCACGAACTCCTCAAAACAATTCCCCCGGAAACAGTCCTCACCATCACCTGGCAACCCACATCGTCCGACACCCCCGTCACCACAACCGCCGAGGTAACAGATACCGACACACCATCCCCACTGGTCACACTCAACCCAGAGTCCGATGACACAGTACTCCATGCAACCTGCCCTGACGACGACTCACTCTACATTGAACCAGCAATCCCGACTCAAGCCATTGACGGCGGCGAAATACGTGATGTAACCGTCCAGAGCGTTCCAGTCAACCCCCTCTATATTACCGATGATGGTGTCAACACCCCTGATCCGCTCGTCGGCAAAACCGGCTACCTCAACATTAAATCCGACACCGGGGATGCGCACCAGAAAATCACTGACCCCGGCCTCGAGGAATACGATCAACGGCTTCTCATCCCCCTCATGCCGGGAAACAATCCCCACGAGCTAGACGGGCGTGAACTCTCAGTCTGGCTGCTCAGCGAGCGACGACGCTGGTATCGCATCGTGGACGACCGCAACCACTCCCTGGACAGTTACCCACTCGTTGATCGGCCAGCCTACAGTGCAGCCGATCTGGAGGAAAATCCGTACTATGAACGCCTTGAGACCAGTGGGGAGGTCGTCCAACAACTCAAGCGCAGGGTTCGGGACGACCCCCAGTTTGGCGACGAGTCAGAGGACCGTATTGTGAAGCGTCTCATGAACATGGAATCCGACCTCCGTGGGGTCCAACTCCGTGTTGACTGTCCAAACCCGCGGTCGAAGCAATATGTGAACCCGACACTCTACCGAAATCCAGACTGGGAGACGTATGACGAAGCGGTGTCGATGATCGAAACACGACTAACGGCGGTATCAGATGCCCACCGGAACGCGACCACCGATACGCGGCAGTTGACCCAAGTCAGGCGACGGATAAACGATCTTGAAACTGCAATCGAAGACCTCCAAGAATATATTGCCGCCCCCACCGGAAAACCGACCGACACGCCCTAGCGATTACCCAGAAACCACCAGAGAGGACTCAATCGGCCAGTTGGTTGTGACAGGTGTGGCTAAGGCCACCAATCCAAAACACACCGTATCGCCAGCAGAGGCTGCATAACTCGCCACGCACAAATTGCGGGAGTAGATTTAGATACTAGACCAATCTACATTTTCAGGAAATGACCAGTGGTCAACCTAGCGAAGAGGAGGAAGAACGCACTGAGATGGACCCATGGGACGCATTTATTGAGGCATATACTGGTGTCCCGGGAGGGCTTAAACAAGCTCTAGAAGACGATGAATCCAAGTCATACACGCTAAACAAGATGCAACAAGCGAGGATAGGGATGAGCGAGCTTAACGACGATGGTTCTCCATCTATCCGCTACCAGACTAAGCGGTTTTACTCCCTCAAGAAAGAGATTGAGAACGGACCACAGACTCTTCGAGAGAAGGTACCAGATGGGTTTAGCGACGAAGAAATATTTGAGCGGATGGAGGCGGTGCTTCTGCGAAGGCCCGTTAACGACTTATTTCTCCTCGTTGGCTCACTCATCGAGACGTTGTCCATCAAGGCTGTCCTTGATAACGTGATAGACGAAAATAGAGTATCAAATAATGTAGAAGAACATGTTGAGCGTCTTCCTCAAACGGAACGCGAGTGGTGGTTGTTCTCTACGGGTGTTATTGATGCAGGTGAGAAGGGGAAAATTCGGGAAGCGTATAGACTCCGGAATAATATAGCCCACATGAAGGATTCAAGCGGGAATTTATATTCAAAATCAGATGTAATGACTGCTGTTGAAGATGCTGAGGAGGCGATTAATATTCTCCATACGAGCGTCTGGGATTTTACGTTGAAGCACAGAAAGGTCATCTCCTAATAACACCTCACTCTTTGTCTACCCGGTTCTATACGTGAGCCCGTGGGGTCACACGCGACGAAAATCCGTTTCCCGAATATGCACACGAACCGCGGTATTTCTTCACACGACGGCAGCCGCGATTCGGATGTTCAAGCGACCAATACGTGAGAAACATCACGTCGAAAATGCCGAGTTTCTGGTTGATGACGCACCGTGGCTCAAAGCGGCATTATTCGAGCTTGATCTCCGATTTCAACACGTCACACATGGAAATCGGAATGCTGTCGAACTCCTGTTTAAAGAGCTGAAACGCCGGACTGAGCAGTCCGCCACTCACTTCCGCCACGCAACTGCTGACTCTGCACAAACATGGTTGCAAACCTTCGTGTTCGCCTGGAATTAACTAATCTGAATAATGCCCGTCGTCGCAGTCCCAGCCGTCAAGGCCCGCGATACGTTCGTCGAGGTAGTAGCCGGAGAAGAGATTCGAGTTCTGATAGGGGGTAGAACCGAGTGTCGCTTGGCTCATCGTGGATAGCGTAAGAGCGGGGAGTCACACTATTGAAACTAGGGGGAACCGCTTTGGTTATTGCATTCCCACCACTGACTCAATACTCATTTGTCAGGATGGGATCCCTTTATCCACTCTTCGCGCTTCGGAATCAGCGGTAACTCGCCCTCCTCAACAAACTCCAAGAACTCAAGATCAGTCAAAAACCGGATTCCCCGCTTCACAGTGAACGACGGCGCAACTGGCGACACCACAAACCGGCGGATATTGTACTCGCCCCACGAGTCCCTGAATCTCGCCGCATCAAGGTCCTCCTTGGTTTCCCCCACCTGATACACGAAGTTCTCACCGACCTTATTAGCAAGCCACCAGTCCACGCGCTCATCAAATGCCTCTCCAGACTCAGGGAAAATTTTCTCGTTCATCTTCTCGTTGTACTTCTTCACACCGTCTGAGGCATCCATATTCACTGACGGCAGGCTGTACTTACACTCAATAAACCAGATCTCTCTGTTCGAGTTGTCTATAACGAGGAGGTCAATCTCGTGTGGCTGGGTTTTCGAGTGGTGTGCGGCGCTGTGGAATACTTGGTATCCTTCGTTAACGAGGTAATCATGGATATTCCGCTCGTACGTTGGTCTACCCCGTTCAGATTGTATGGAGTCCAAAGTCTTGTGACCCTTCCGCCCCTGTTCATCGTAGATCTGAGGGAACATCTGGAATCGGATAAACCGGGAGTAATGTCGTGGATAAAGGACGAACAGCTGGTCGTATTCAATCGCAGGGAGTGCCTGTCCTTGAGACGTCTCTTGAGTCAGTGGCAGTGCGAACAGGAACGGATGCGCAGTATCATTCCCCGGATACATCACGATGTGGTCGCGAACCTGACTCCAGTCGTCGCCGAACACAGTGTCACCAGCGTACTCTAGCTGATTCCATGTCGCGACGCCAAGCTCGCCTGTTTCATGAAGGGAGTTCAACGCGGAATCACTGAATGTGGCATCGAGTGCATCCAGCAGAGCGTCCAATTTCATCACGGTAATCGCTTCAGGAAACGATTGGTGGAACACATCGTTGAGCGCGTCTGATGATGACATCACGAACGACATCGATACGATCGGTTCGTGGAACGTCCGTCCGAAGTCGCGGACTGACTCAATCTCATCCGCAGATGGGGTATCGAAATCGTGGAATTCCAGTGATTTCTTATCAAATTTGGGCCGGTTCTCTACGTGAGCTCCGTTGAGGCTCCGCAGATTACGATCGAAGCAGTAGGCGAACTCCGAGTCGAAGATGGTGTACTGGTCGAGAAAGCTGGATTTCCCGGGCGTGGAGACACGTGGGTATGCGTATTTGAATTGGTCCTCCAGATGCTCCAGTGTTCGAAGAACTGTGAAGCGGTGGGTTAAGACGGTATCCAGTTTCGGGGGCGGGAGTTCCGTGAGATCGAGGCGCTCGTCACCAAAGTTATCCTTCGAGATCAGTTGTTTCACGAACCGGACGGAGAATACGAAATCTCGCACCGGGAAGCCCCGTTCCTCGGGATCAAGGAGGTTCGCAGCGGCTTTATTCCCGAGCCGGATGAGCGAGAGGATAAGTTGTTCTTTATCGAATTGCTGGAGGAACTCGACCATCGCCTCTTCACCGAAATGGTCGCGTAGGGCTTGGACTTCATTGCGTATCGTGGCAGGTGATTCGATAGAGAGGGAGGCGCAGTTGGGACACCGCATATCCCCGAGGTTATAGTCGACGAAAAGCGGGTTATTGCATTGCGCACAGGGCATTACTACCCGTTAAGGCGTGTCGAGGAAAAGAGTTGCTCCCAGTTCTAATTCCAACGAAGCAGTCGATTATCTGGTGAATCTAAACGAGTCTTATCGTCTCCACGATCTTCCGTTCTCGCACCCCACCCACCTCACCGTAGTATCTGTGGATAATTCACCTCCGTTCAGTCGCATATCCAGATCTCATCGATGACTCGGTCCCGATACTAACGAAACTGAACAGTCCCATTCAGGAATACCTGTGCAGAGTCTTACTCGCGTCCCCCAACCGAGCTAATCGCTTGATACCGCCGCGGTCAGCGTCTGTTGGTCTGGTGCCGCACCCGGTGGTGGCGACCCAATTCTTGCGACCGTCGACGGTGGCCTATCCTCGTCAACTCCGTCAACGTACACCCGCAGAATGTGCTCGTACTGCTCCAAGACAGGATGCGCCTCAAGCACCTCCTCGAATACCACTGGCTGTGAAAATGCCTCGACAGACGCCGCACTCGCTGTGTCCGCTCCAAGTTCGTGGGCAGCACCAAGCAACACCGCATCCCACCGCCCGTCCCCCAGCCCGGTCGCCGCAATCTCCCCATCATACGCCTCACTATACGGCTCGCTCTGCCCGTTCCCCGACACCCACCACGGCTCCAAGTACGCCCTGTACTCCCCAGGCCCAACCCGTTCGACGATATCCAACGCCCGCAACCGCTGCAGATACCGGTCAACCGAATTCTGCGACGACACATCCACGAGATCCCCACGAGAAACCGCCCCATCACTCCCCAGCAGTGCCCTCACCATCTTCTGGAGCGCCAGCTTCGGCCGCTCACCCTCGTCGAATAGCGACGGCAACAGCCGATTCGCTGGTAGCGTCGCGATCCCTCTCGCTAACGCCCCTACATCCAACTCGTCCGATGGCTCATCTCTCGACTCTAACGCCTGCATTACTGCCGCCACGTCGAACGGCGACGGCGCACGCTCCTGCGTCCCCAGCGCCGCGTGAATCACATTCACGAGCCGGTCGAGGTCCTGGCGCGCCCCAGCACTGAACCCCTTCTTCATCGCGAACGCCTCGACAATACGCCGCGTCGTCTCCGCTCCGTTTGCCACGACTACCGGCACGTCCATCACCGCTGCTTCCTCAGCTCCCTCCTGAATCCGCTCACGAACACGGTGATCCTCGACAGATAGCGCGTCCTCGATATCACTGGCGACCTCGCCACCTGTCCCGTCGACGGCGACTACCCACGAACACGTCAGCTCTGCTCGTGGATCTCCCGGGTCAATTTCGTATCCCAGCCGCCGCTTCAACTTCTCCGAGCGGTGTTCACGCTGCATCCGATAAATCGAATGCACGCCATCAGGTCCACGATAGACGCCTTGCTTCGCCACCACCGACCGGAAGAACGCAAGGAACCGACCATACCGGTCATCGTCGCGACGCAACTGCGTCGAGTCCGGCACCCGAAGATGCACCGTCAAATCATAGCCAGCAGCATGATACAACGTCGTCGCCGTCGTCGCTAACCCAATCAGCTTCGACAACAGTGCCGACCGCTGCTCATAGTCGAGGTCATCGAATCGTCCGACATCCTCCAGGAGCGAACACCGAACAGCCTCGAGGCGCTCCCGGTACGACAGGTAGTCGTTTTCCTCACCCGAACTCATCCACCCCATCTGCGCGCCGAACTTCGCGACATCCGCAAGCGCCGAGTCGAACTGGTCCGCACCCGCCCACAGGTTCTCGAGACTACTCCCCAGACGACTCCGACGCAGAATCTTACTCCACGCCCGCGACCCAAGTAAGGTTCCAACGAGACGTGCCAACGTCCCCAGCGGATTCCCCCACTCCAAGACGACTGCAACATCGTCATCGAAGGATGGCCCACCAGACAAGTACGAAACACGCCCATCATCGAATTTCTGTAGGTTCGCGTCCTCTACGACTGACACTCCCTCCGTACAGCGACCGGCCTGTAATTGGTGATGAAGTGTCGCCGGCTCAATCTCTCGAGGCGCAGTACCACCGCTGTATCGACCGAGGAACCGCGTATAGCCGTCCTCGCTGACGTCACCAGTCGTCGCGAGGAACGACTCGGCGGCAGAGACGCGGTCGTCGCCCAGCCGGTGGGAGTCCCCGGGCGGGTCTTGTTGGTGCTGGGGAGTACACTCACTTGTACCACGGTTGGGGGACTGAGTAAGACTGGCCTGAACGGGGTTCTGCACAGATCCCTTAGCGTCGACGTAGTCGGCAATAGACGCACCAAGCTCCGTTAGGACGACCCTACTGGGGCGTGTGCTGTCGTCGATAGTGACAAACCCAGCCGCTGCGAGGTCGTCGACGTACGCGTAGATGCTGCCCTCGGAGAGACTCACATCGTCGTCAGCCGCGAGGTCACCACGAGTTGCCCCAGACGCTGGGATATTCCTGAGGATACGCGTGTATCCCGTGTCTGACCACTCGCGTTCACGAAGGATGTCCCACGCCTCCCGCGCGAGTGCCGCGTCCTCTCCGGCAGCTGTGTTGGTCTTAGATGGGTGGGAGGTATCTGCGTCCTCGGTAAGATTGAGATGACAACTGGTCCAGTCAGGGTGGTCCTCGACGAGGAGTGACTCCATGCGTGGTGTCGAGAACACCAACTGGATGTCTAGGGCGTCCGAGAGGCTGTCCAGCGCGCCGAGAGACCGGGCGCGTGTCTCTTTGCGTGTCCCAACCCACTCGCCCTCATTGAGCGTCGCAGCGACCTGTGGCGTCACCTCAAGCACATCAAGGAGTGCAACCGGGCCAGCTTGGAGTGCTGCACGGCCTGCGTTGAGCAACCCACGGCCGGTTCCGATCCGCGTGAGCGACTCTGGAGCCTCGTTAATGGTGACGTCTTCCTCGATGGCACGTACGGTGAACGCCACGAGGTCACGGACCCATGCGCGGACTTCGACCGGAGCTTGGCGATCACCATCAATTTCGACAGTCTCCGGGTGGATGTCAAGTTTGTCGAGCAGCGCCGTCGCGATACCCTCGGTATTCGCATCCTCGAGGGTGAGGCTATCTTGGTCGACTGTCCATTGGGCGACGGCAGCAGCGAGCGTCGGGAGAAGGTCTTCGAGGAGGCTGGGAATCCAGCGCCGCATCTGGGGTTGGAGCCCACGATAGACAACCGTCGTCGAGAGATCCGTCTGGCCGTCCTGCTCTGGCGGAATACGCGAGATTCCGGAGTCGGCGGCCACGGGGAGTGGGATTCCAAGGGGGTCGAAGGAGTTCGTGTGCTCGGATTCCGGTTCCTCCATCCCCAAGGAAGATGAGGAGGACGTCGTCGATTCATCGTTGGTGTAGAGGTGATCGGCGGCGTTGTCAGCGCCGATGTGGCGGAGGACTGCCGCCTCGTCGATGAGCGACGATTGCGCGGCGTCCTCGAGAGAGTCGTAGTCGGCAAGAGCGTCGTCAACGGTGGCGCGGTACTGGTCGCGAGCACGTGGATCGCTCCGGCTGGCGAGGATCTGGGTGCGCTTCTCGACGAGCGCGTCGCGGTCGGTGCCCTCGGCGAACTTGCGGAGTGTGCGAGTCCTGTAGGTGGTCCGACAGCGAGGGCAGTCTGTGGTCTTGCGGCCGGCGGCGGTGAGCCAGAGCTCGCTACAGTGCGAGCAACCGACGAGCCAGATGGTGTGGTGTCCGGACATGGGGCGTCTGTCCGGGAAGTTGCGTGCTGACGACTCCCGAGTTAGTCGTCGTACCCAGGACCGTTCGCGTTCGAAACCAGCCGGTAACGACTCTCGGCCAAGAGAATCGCGGAGCCACGGCTGGGGGCGAAAGCTATTAGGTCATGGGCCTGCGAGAACCAAGTGTCTAGGTGGGTTCTCTTACCGTCGGGGACTAGCCATCCTCGGCGGCGAAATTTTATTTCGCCGACCAGAGGCATCCCCGACGACTATGGCACGTCGTGCGGTTAGCCTACCTTGGTTGCGTAGCCTTTACCACCCCGCCCATAAAAAACTACGTCGGACATCTCTCGATCACTTTTTGCGTGGATCGCCGACAGGCACGTCGCCGTACTCCGGACAAGAGACCCAGCCCTGGCCAAAAGCAGCGCCAAATCCCTCGTCTGGCCTCCACTCATGCTCCTCGCCACAATTCGGGCACTCCACGAACGGCGGGTCGATCTCAACCGCCTCTTGTTCCATGTAGTGGTTTCCTTGGTATGCCTCGCAGTGCTGGCAGACGTTTCCCCACACCTCTTTTTCAAGCGTGTTACTGTAGACACGTTCGACAGGAGTATCGTACTTTGCAAGCACGCCGCCAATAGGGGTGTTGAGATGGTCGTCGCGGGGCCAGACTATTGGCGTCTGCTCACCGCACTGCCAGCACTCGGTCTGCCACGTCAGTAACTTGTCTTGATCGACAGAGAGGTCATCAGGAAGCATGTCGCCTCGCTGTTCGCCACCGGCATATTTGATTGCTTGGCCCCGTTGACTTCTGCAAGTGCCGATCACTCTTGAACGCTCAATTGCTAAATGTATATGTGGTAGTACTGACCCCAACAGAATTTTGCCGAGGGAATTGAATCAGTTGTATGGAGAAGCGTTCCGGGTTAATTGGGGAATTAAATCCACCAGACATCGAAGTCCCCGAATATCAGCAAGTCCTTCGTAGTCGAATGGTTGCTATTTCTAAACTACTTTCCGAGCTAACCGTTATCCGACGTGATTTTGTCCGAGAAAAAACACGGCAATTGAGTCGTGAGAACGAGGATATTCCGGGCAGCTTCTCTACAGGGAGTCTCGAAATCGAGGTAGTTTCACCACATGATCGGCGACGAACCGACATTGATCGAGAATTAAAAAAGAACGTGTCTGACGCGGTTGAGAAGACTTCAGAATATCAAAATATCACAAGAGAAATCGATGAATGTATCGATGAGATAGACCAGCTTTTCGAAGAGATTGAGCGTGAGGTTTGCAATGATGACCTAACGGCTAGAGAAAATCTCCGACGGTTGTACGTACTTCTAGGAGAGAATGTGTTATCTAGCCGTCTAGCAGATTTAGCTGATTGTTCGATTGGTCACGTCAAACGATACGAGTTCAACCCAGAAGAGGGAGTAACCGAATATAAAGAATGGGCGAAAGAACGGCGAGACGAGCAGGTTCGTCCCCGAAAAAAGAAGAAAATTATCAAACGGGATGGTGGTTGCCGAAAGTGTTCTAAGGAAGGTGTTGACGAACTTGAGGTACATCATATTATTCCGGTCTCCCAGGGAGGGTCAGATAGCGAGGACAATTTAGCCATCTTATGCGTTGATTGTCATAAGACGGCTCATGATTCGCCGGGAAATGGGAGCGTTTGCTACTCAAATAAAGAGGGGTTCTTGAAATGGATTAGAAAACCCTGATGAGATTCACCGAGGAGGAAATACCATCCTGTGACCTCGGCTCAACTGTGCTATTGTATATCCCTGCCCGAAGTTTGCTCGTAGACGTAAAATTGCATCCCTACTTATCGGCTGTTCCAGCGGCGAGAGTGCTGAACTAATAGGGCTTTCAACAGAGCCGTTCGTTCGATTGATACAGCTGTATCTTGAATCTCGTGCCTCCCAAGGTTCGAGCTCTAAGCTAGGGATATATCTGGCTAGAATCTCGTCTCATGCCGATGTTTTCCTCGGGGTTGGCTTGGAAAGAGAGGTCTCTAAATCCGTGAGTTCGTCAGACGACGGGTTCGATGACAACGTGGGCGTGCTTGAGGCGGGGGGCCTTCGAGCGACCGGTTTCCTTGTACTCGATGACGTCGATCTGCGCGAGTTCCTGAAGATCACGGCTCACAACGCCCTTGTCGTAGTCCAGCTCCTGTGCGAGGGCGCGTACTGAGTCCGGATTGTGTTCGTTCAGGTGGTCTAGGATCTCCAGACGGCGGTCGTGAAATACCTCTTCAGCTCGCTCTCGGGCGAGAACGAGAGTGTCTGGATAACCGTGCTTCGTCAGCGTTTCCGAGAACGCAGCACGAAATTCCAGACGGTCGTCGATGTCCGCATCCTCGCGTTCGAACTCGTTGGGGTCGGGAACCGAGGATGGCGGTTCTTCAAATCCGGGCATATTCATCACTCCCTGACCGTTGTTAGGGCTGCAACGGTGAAAAGGTTCTGGCTCCC
Organism: Halobacterium hubeiense; assembly: GCF_001488575.1. Taxonomy (NCBI): domain Archaea; kingdom Methanobacteriati; phylum Methanobacteriota; class Halobacteria; order Halobacteriales; family Halobacteriaceae; genus Halobacterium; species Halobacterium hubeiense. Next base: position 76,300 of record NZ_LN831305.1, on the reverse strand, counting down.
ACCTAAAGCAGGTCTTCAGGCTCTAAGTGGTGTTCCACTCGAACTATCGAAACTTTTAAGTGTCTGACTCTCCGCCACTGCCTAGTTCTGGACCACCTCGATCGGTGTTTTTCCATCGAGAGCTTGGTGTGGTCTGTGGTGGTTGTAGTAATGCATAAACTGTTCAAGCCACTCTCGAACGCTCCACAGAACCAGCAGTGCCATCGACCGACACCGTCTTCGAAGTATCTTTGCGACAACCGACTTTCAGCCAGACCGATTCTGAGATAGCTTCTGATCGGTTTTGAAAGACTTCTGCTAAATTCGTTGTAGGGTAGTATAGCTTTACGTAACGAACTCTAGTCTATAATTTCCCTCCCAGTAGAATCAGGTAGAATGACCCGAAGAGACGCATACAAAGCAATCTATGCCAACGGTAAGAAAGTACGAGAGTGCATACAAGCATACCGCTGGGTGACCGCTTTATACTTAAAGAATGGGCAGATATCTTGGGGAGGAGAGGCTTGGTAATTTTTCTTACTTCTGGAAATTTGGCATGACTTATATACCGCACCTTTGCCAACATCGATATAGAATATAGATGGGAGTAAGTGTGCCAAAAAATTATATACCCAGGGTACATTGGTAAGGATGAAGCATGTCCGAGAAACAGCGAACCCTCGAAAATCTGCTCGTAGACGAGCAGGAGATCAGTGAAGAGATCCTCCATGATCTCCTCGCTGATTACATCGGAATCGGCAAGCAAAGTGGCGACCTTATTCCACAACAACCCTTCCGAGAACTCACGGCAAAAGAAAAGGTTGTCATCGTGCTGCTTTCACAACGCGCACGGCACGAACTCGATATGGTCGAGACCGAGTGGATGACACCGACCGAAATCAGCGATCAGAGTGGTGTGAAGAAAGGTACGATATATCCGACGGTCCGTGAGCTCGATAACGATGGAATCGTCGAAGACGACGATGGAAGTTACCGAATCCCAGCTCACGGCCTTCAGGAAGCACGTGAATACATCGACGGAGGTGGGAACAATGAGTGACGAGGTCGAAGAGCTTCGATCCCAGATGAATCAGCTTCAGGACCGAGTAACTGAACTGGAACGCCGTCTGGACGGTGACGAAGAGACAGAGGCTGCCGAAGGAATCCGCGAGTTCGTCGAATCGTTCGACCCGTCCAGTCATACCGAGCGATCGCTTAGCATAGCGTATTATCTCGAGACGTACCGTGACAAAGAGAAGTTCACTGTTGGCGATATCGAAGACGGGTATCGAGAATGCCGTGTGAAGCCGGCAAGTAACATGAGTGATGTACTCGGCCGCATGGAAGGTCGAGACTGGTTGCTTCGGGACGGAACAAATGGTCAAACCCAGTTGTGGCGGCTTACAGCTACCGCGTTAGAAACCGTTGAGGAGGAGATCAACAATGGGACTTAAGGATAAAATCCAGGATCGGATGGTCACTGACCACGAGACCATCCTAGAATCGAACTTCGAACGCGTAGAGAAGCTGTTCCGTCTTCACGAGGACGGCACGATCAATTTGGAGGGGCAGTACCGCGATCTGGGGGCTAAACTACAGATCTTGGTTTATTTGATCGGACAGCGGTTTGCTTACGAGGGTGAACTCGCTGAGAGCGATGCTCTCGAGACGTCCTTCTTCTATGACCGGATCGATAAAAGTGATCGAACAATCCGGAGTTACCTGCAGGAACTCCGCGATGGGGGTTACGTCAAGAAGGAGGGGCAGAGCAAACATCGGCTGATCGCCGAGAACCTTCCCAATGCCCTGGATGAGATTGAGGAAGCCGTCGGAGGTAGTGACGTATGACAGATCGCCTTTACTACCCTCCAGATCATACCGAGGAAGTTTTACGAAAAGCTACCAGTGGCGCATCTACAATTGAAGACCTTGCTGATTTGCTTGAATATACGCCAAAAACAACGTCAAACAAAGCGCATGATCCCGTAGTTCTCGGTTTAATTGAACGTGACGACTACCAACTCTCAGTATCGGAGGACGCACGAAGAGTTGTACAGCTGGAGGATACCGCCCCTCTAAAAAATGCCTTTATCGAACTTCCAGGAGTACAGGAAATTCTAGACCGGATAGAAAAAGAACCCATAGATGTAGAAGAAGTTGGACGTCTAATTAGTTTTAACACGGATTCAAACGCTGCAGCTGAAAGTACTTTCAAAAATTACGGTCGAGTTTATGCCCAATGGATAGATTATCTCGGTTTGGGGTCCTACTCAAATGGCGTGGTAGCAGCGGGGAGTATCGAGAACACTCCAGAGAAAGAGGGACCTCTGGACAATCCACGAGGAGCTAATAGTCCTAATGTCCGACCGGAGAAAGTATTCGAAATTCTTCCTCTGCTCGCCCAAGTGGAGTCACGTGAAGAACTCCGAGAACGAGCCGAATACTCCGAGGGAGAAGTCTCAAAAATTGTGTCGACCTGTTACGGGTTGGGAATCGCAGAGTCAACTCGTAATGGGCCGGAGCTAACTAATCGGGGTAAAGAGCTTCAGCAGGAGAGTGTGGGTAATCGGAAGCGGATGCTCCGGGAAGCCCTTTTAGAACTTCCTCTGGTTCAAGCCTATTGTGAGAGAGTGCCAGAGGATGAGTTCAAAAATCAAGAGGTTATGGAGCAGGTGTCAGAGGATTACCTCAAGGGTTGGAGTGAGGTGACGATCCAAACCCGTGCGAAAAGGCTCTATTCCTGGCTGTTATTCACAGAACTCTTTGAGGAGAAATCACGGGGATACTTGGAGTCGACGGAGAATCTCGAAGTGGGCAAGTTAGCTGCTCCGTAAGTTTAGATACTGCTCATCAGTTCCTGCGAGGTTGCACGACGCTGAGCAGTGGCACGTATCTCGTTCAGCTCGTTGATATTGAGATCAACTTTGTTTACGCGGCCATCCTTGGATTTCGTCACAATATCTCGTTCGTAGAGTGCATTAACTGCTGATGCTACGTGCCCGGTAGAATTGATGTCGAGTTCGTCGGCAACTTCGTCGTATGTGACAGGCTGATTTTCAGCCATAATTGCGGTAATAACTCCTTCTACATACCGTGGCGAGGAGGCATCTGTCTTTGCAGCGTTTATCGCGTCTTGAACTGCCTCGTCTTCTAGGAACTCTCGGTACGCGGTGATTTCAGCCTCTGTATCCAGTTTTGAATCTGTATCTTCTTTCTCTCGGAGTTCCCCTACCGTCTCCTGTAGTGATTCAATGCGTTGACGGAGGCGATCCGCTTCTTCTTGTTGCGGTTCAAGGCCTAGTGCCTCCCCCATACGGGTATAAGCCTCTGCCACCTCGTCGATATTCTCGTTAAGACTCTCCAAGCGTTCTGCCTGGTTCGCTGCTTCCTCTAACTCTTCGACTCTGCTACGCAGCTCCTTGTTCTCTTCTCGTAGCTGTTGGTTTTCTTGTCGAAGCGACCGAATCTCTTCGTTCTTCTCCTTCCGAATCTCTTCAACCGTTTCTTCAATATTCTGAGTGGAAGTGCTGCTGGAGTCGCTTTGTGCGAGAGCATCAGTAAACCGTTCCGCTAACTCACTCACATCACGGGCCTTCTCTAATTCTCCCTCAAGATCGTCGATCTTCTCTTTCCGTTCTTCGAGCTGTGAACGAAGTCGTTCAATTTCATTCGCCTCAGCCTGTTGGCGTTCAGAAATTGTTTCAAGTTCGGAAACTATGTCCTCGCTAACGGATTTCAGGTCAGGTCGTTCGATCTCTTCGAGCCCTGGAGTTGCGCCTGCGTCAAAAGTGTGTTTCCGACGGAACTGGACTCGGTGAATCTGGTCGTCCCAATCAGTGTGTAGAAATGCTTCACCGTCATCCAGGTCTTGGACAGCGTCTGCGTATTCAGAGCCAAGAACCCTGCGGACAACATTGGTATCGTTATCCCAGGTGAGGCGGTGCCAAATATGCCAATCGCACTGAGTGATAAAATCCTTCTTGACGTCAGCAGGGCGTTGAGAAATTCCGCAGAGTCCGAGACCGTGTTTTCGTCCACGTTTTGCGATTTTGATTAGCATCCGGCCTACGTCATCCAGTCCGGATTCGGGGATGTACTCGTGGACCTCCTCAACAAGCATCAGGAAGGGTTTCTTCAGCTTTTTTTCTTTGGCGAAAAGGTGTCGACCCACTTCCTTGATTAGTTCCCTCTGTTCCTCTTCATGGAGGTAGCCAGAGACATCGAGGATGACCGGGATATTTTGCTCAAGAGTTAGTTCAGCGATTTTCTCAGCATGTTCTGGTCCGACAGCTAGGTCACATTCTTCGTCCGCGCCCAGATGAAGCAGTTCGTACTCTTCCTTTAGTCCGAAGTATTCTCCATCAACGTCAACAATGAGAACAGGGTATCCATCGTTGAGCAGTTCTTCTATAACGACGCTTGCGCTGTTGCTCTTCCCGCTGCCTGATTTCCCTAGAACTACTCCTCTACCGGTCAGTACTTCTACGACTGGGAGGGAATCACCGGCGTCGTTGATTTCGATAGTATCTTTGGAGCTTGTGGATTGGCTCCGGGGTTCGGCCTTGTGGGACATAGGCCAGGCTCTATATACAGTAATTCTTCAGCGCACATAAATTTATCGCCTTTCTGTCATATTGGTGGTACTTAAAACCGGTTCAGAGTAAATCACATTCATTCTGTGGGTGGCTCTGATTTAGAATCGATGAAAGTGTCTAAAGAACTATCAGATGATTCGTCATCCTCCTCTTCAGACTTCTCCTCAACCTGATCTTCAGAAGAGTTTGTTTCTTCTTCTGAATTATCTTGAGAATCTTCTATTTCCTCTACAGAGTTCTCAGAAGTCGGGTTAATGTCCGGTATATTGATCTCTTGAGCAAGACCTCGACGGATCCCTACAATCAATTCTTCAACTTTCGTAGGATCTTCCTCACCAGACAACTCTAAACGAATTTGAAAGGATCTACCTGGCTCTGAAGCTTGACGCTTGATGCTCTCTGCAGTAGCTTGGTTTGGGAAGTCAACCCCTCCCTGATCGCCTTCTGGTACATCCTGCTGACTCGCCTCTTCTTCCGCCTGATCATCTTCAATAATCTGTTCTACGAGAACCTCAAACTCTTCATCGAGTTCAACGCGAGTCTCCTTGCCTCCCCTCCCAACAATATAATTACCTAACCCAGCTGCCTCCAACGTGTTGATAAATGTAGTCGCAGCAGAGCCTAACGTGTTCTCACTACCCTCTAAACCTACTGACGTCCGAAATACCTGCAATACATCACTCTTCGTGATCTCTCCTTTTTGCGCTATCCCATCATCGACTAGTTCTTCGAGAACAATATTGTATAATCGATAATCACGAAAACCGGTTTGAAATTGCTCCGCTAATTCTTCAGAATCGTCTTTGTTATAGCTGGCTTCAATACCGCGCGAAGTCGCAGAAACGCCTTCTTCCGATTCTTCTAAAAATCCCAGCCCTACCCCATACCGGATATTATCTCGAACCAAGGTTTCACTCTGATCTACCGCCTCATAGAGTTCTTCACGAGAAAGATCGCCTTCCCGGAGTACCTCACACAGCTCAAGGATATTTTCTACTGACGCGTCTCCAGGCGCACTATCAAACCTCATACATTATGAGCTATCCTCCTGCAGGTAATCTACCGCTCGCTTAATGCTGTGAGCGGGGATATGGTATCCTCCTTGTTCGTCGTCATTTGTGACAAAATCAAGATCGCCCACATTATGGCGGATTGTACTGTTATCCACGTCGAGCAGATCAGCAAAGTAGCCAGATCCCTTTCCAAGCGCTCCGTCATCTTCGAGATCGTCAAGAGCTGCAAGTGCTCGTCGGTAGAGAAGTACTGCGGTGAATTTCCGTTTTGTATCAAGCTCATCGAACTCTTGATAGAACCGAGGGTTTCCAGTCTCACGATCGATTGCGATCAGGTCGGTAAGTACATCTCGGATTCGTTGTTGGTCGATATTACTGGCGTCGACGTATAGGTCTTCGAGCGGATCCGAGTCATCGTCAGATTGGTCATCTGAACTCATATATGTCGTGAGTCTTGCTCTAGTGAAATTACTCTTCCCCTCACAGGTAGGGTTTAGCAGCCTTCGCATCGTTCCCGTACCTATAGGTACGGGAACAGAGAACAGGTTTACAGGCGGTTGGAGTGAATATTCTTAGAGTTTGATGCCGGATTGCGGTCAATAACTCGTGAGACAAACCCAGATGGAAACCGCTAGCAGTCGTGGGGAGGTAGATGTTTCTCGTTCGTACTTCCGGGGGAATCAATCCGAAGACGAAAATAGCGGGAGGGCGCGTGGTAGAGATGCGAAGAAGGCCGGCTCGCGGAGCGTGTCGACTCTGAGAGGAGGTTGGAACTGCGGCAGCCGTAGTCGGTTAGACGATTGGCTCGATGACGACGTGGTCCTGCGTGAGGATAGGGCGCTTCGCCCGGCCGTCTTCCTCGTAGGTGATGATGTTATGCTCTGCTAGCTCACGGAGGTCGCGGCTGACGGCAGCCTTGTCGCGGCCGAGCTGTCGAGCGAGAGCGCGGACTGACTCCGGGGAGCTCTCCTTGAGGGTGTTGATGATTTCGCGGCGCCGGTCAGTGAGGACTGCGTCTGCGGTGTCGTGGCTGACGACGTGGACGTCGTCCATGCCACCCTTTGTGAGTGCCCGGGCCATCTGTTGGCGGAGGCGCTGCTGGTCGGTTATCTGGGGTTTTGTTTCTGCCATGGTGTATCTCCCTACTGTTGTGTAACGAGGTCAACGGTAATAAGAATATCGGTAGTGCTTGAGAAGCCGACTAACGGCTGTTCTCGGATTTTATCCATTCCGTTGTGTCGAAAACTTTAAGTACCTGAATCTGTTACACGTTAGTAGGGACAAGCCTACTCTACCAGCATCTCATCTCAACTCTCTACTATGGCAGGATTCGATTATACCTACGAGATTCAGGAGTACAGACAGAGAACCTACCAGATAGGCGTTCGAGTGGACCCATCTTTCAACACCGTTGAATCGTTCGCTGTCGTTCTGTTCTTCCGCCGAGCCGACGGTGAACGTGTCACGGTGGCGAAGGTGGACAACGCCGAACACGACGAAGGGCGCATCCACATCGACCGCCACTACCGAGAGCAAGGTGCGGAAACCAAAGACTTCGACATCGACGTGACGTCGTGGGAAGAAGCCGAGGAGTACCTCCTCGAACGCTGGCGTCGGTATGCCGACCGCTATGAGGAGACCCACGGTACGTCCCACGTAGAGTAGCAGAGAAGTCAGCCCGCTTGTTCCTCGACGGCACTGCGATGCCGTTGGCGAGCTGGTAGAGAGTGCGGCTGCGTCCTCACTTCTACTTACGCCACTCCAATTGATAAAGTCTCGGTCCTCTTCCGAAGGTTACGGTTAGGGATAATCTTAACCTTAGTATTCGCGTCCGATTTCGAGTTTCTTCATGGCCTTCTCGAATTCTCCGTCGTATCGCCGCGCGGGATCTCGGAGGTGGTCGCGAATCGACTCGGTCACGTTGACGACTCATCTTTGAGCTGCGAAGCAGTCACTGACGGCAGCAAGTAGTTCGACAGCCCTGCTTTCAGCCCGCCTTTCCGCAGGAGAAGCGTCGCAAAAGTCCTGCCAGAACAGTAAGACGAGCAAATCTTCTGCATCAGTACGCGATAACCGTTTGAAACGAAGTAGCGTACACTCTATCCTACGTCATTGAGCCGATAACGCAGCGCCGCGCTGAGTCGGTCGCAAGCCGAGTGAACTGCTGGTATCGAGGCTGGATGGGGGGCGGAGAGCCTGACGAATTCAACCGGTCACTACGACCAGTTGCAGAGTACGCCCGGCGTCAAGGCTACGACAAGCTGGCATCGCGGCTATTGGAGATTTAGAAGCAAGGTGGGATTGCTGCACCCACGTCCATCTTCAACGCCCGTCGGCTTGCGCCTCAAGGCTTGCGGGTCATGGTCATGCAGCCTCCACGCGGCACCTTCCGCGCTCACCTAGAACACACTCCCACGCTCATATAGAGCTTTTGGAGAAACGCTCGACGTAACCAGTAACCGTAACCAGTAACCAGACTAACCTCTCTGCATTCGTCGCATGGGCCCTTGACATCCTCCTCCGCGTTCACGCAGAGGAATCCCGAGCGGTGAGAGTTTCAGGTTTGCAGTCCCACCGAACCCCGACACGGTGAGAATCCGTGTGGGGTTCACGGACTGAGTGGGTGGGAGTGCCAAGCCCCCGGTACTCCTATCCTCGGTCAGATCGGGACTCCCAGGGTTGTTTTTGCCTCAAGGGAGTCCCCCAGACTTCGACGGACTCGGAGTTACTTTTCGTGGTGCGTACAGCAGTCCGGCACAGCGCTGGTTCATTATAGGAACCAGCCGTTCACCAGACTGATTCCGGATACTGTCGTCCGAGAGACGCGGTTTCTCGTGATCACGAAAATCAGTGATCGCTCTTGGGTAGAGGATTGTTGGTCAGTTCTCAGCAATAGCTGGAAGTCACAGCAGGCAAGGGTGACGCAACCGCGTCACCCGACGAACAATGATGCCAATCAAGACGTTCGTCTCGGAGCGTCGCGCCGCGAATCTGCTGGCACAGATTCGCTGGCGTGACGGCGTCTATTGCCCGCGCTGCCGTGACGAATCTGTGATTCGGTACGGCAGCTATCGCGTGTTTCAACGGTATCTGTGTAAGGATTGCGACCGGACGTTCAACGATCAAACTGGCACCGTCTTCGAACACTCGGCGGTCGCACTCAGAAAATGGTTTCTCGCCGTCTACACCTACATCCGCATGAACACGAGCGTCAGGCAGCTAGACGCAGAGATCGACGTTTCCTACAAGACGGTCTACCGGCGCGTCCAGCGCTTCTTGCGAGCGCTGGACGCGCCTCGACCACACCTCAAAGGCCCCGTTGAGATCGACGAATTCTACGTGAAAGCGGGTCTCAAGGGCCGCGAGCGCGACCAACCGTCGCGCTCGCGTGGCCTGTCCACGCGCGGGCGTGGAACATACGCTGAGGACAAGCTCCCTGTGTTTGTTCTCGCAGATCGTGGCACCGGTGAACGGCACGTGATCCCAGCGAAAGCCGCAACCGAATCACGGATTCGACTCCTCCTGGCTGCCCGCCAGCAGGAGTCGTTAACCGTCTACACAGACGGGTTTCGGGCGTACGACCCACTTGACGAGGACGACGCATTCACCCGTCAATACGTCGTCCACGGTGACGGCGAGTACGTCGATGGAGCCGTTCACGTGAACACCTGCGAGAGCCACGCGTCGCTGGCGCGACGGTGGCTCTCGCCGCATCGAGGCATCTCGAAAGACAGACTCACACCGTATCTCCGAGCGTTTCAGCTCCGCCGTGAAGTATTCCGAAAACCGGGGAAAGAAGCGCTCAAAACCACCCTCGAAACTGCGCTATGACTCACCAACAATCTCCGCCACAAGAGCGCACTCTATTATATCGATCCACATCGAGCCGACGAGCTAAAACAGCGACTTGTATCGCTCGATTCAGCCGTTCAACGCTTCGAGGCGGCACCCGACGACGCCTACGCCAAGCAGGGCTGGGAACAGGAAGTCTCCAGTATCGATCGAGGTGAAAGAACCGAGCCGACAAGCGAGCACTCCAAAACTGCAGAAGAACGAGCACAAGCCCTTATCGCAGATATCGAAGACCGCCGCGCAGAGAAATAATCTCAACGGCGTGGTCCATTCGGCGTTGAATATCTGGTCTCCTTACGATCCCCCTCCTTATCCCGACAAGAGCGAGAGTTGAATTAGTAGATACCGTTCGTAACGGACGTCGGTGCCGACAGCCTTGGAATGGTCGTGCTCTGGATGTCGTACCGGGCGTCCCCTCGGAGGGAAGTGACGACGCCACCCCGCTCTGAGAACGCTAATGGTTGTCGTCGCCGAACCAGCCACGCTCTTCGAGTTCGCTTCGCAGTCGCTCGACTGCAGCAGCCTTGTCGCCGTCGCCGACGACGATCACCTCCCACGGTTTGAGGTCGATCTTCCCACCTTCGACCCAGTAGTCGATATCGCCCTCGAGGATGACTTCGGTCCCGTCCTCGAGGTCAGCGTCCATCTCCCGGTAACGGTTCGCCCAGATCATGCAGGGGAGCTCGGCCTCGCCGTCGGTGAGCGTGAAGTAGAGCGCCGTACTGTTCTTGTGGAGGTCAGTGACCTCGCCGATACAGCGGACACCGTTGAGGGCAGGCGTGTCCTGGACGACCGACGCGATCCGGTCGTTCAGCTGTGACACGCTAAGGACCTCTCTCGCATCGGGTTCGACCGCCTGCCGTTCGGTATCCGGTGCGTCCGCCATCTCCGTTTTCTAACTTCTGAACAGGAACCTCAAAAAGCTACGTTCGAGTGCCGGGGTTGGCTGCGTTACGCAGGCCTACAGGTCGCGGGGCTGGACCGTCTTCCGGTCGTTGGCCTCAGCACGCTCTGCGGCGTCGTCGAGCAGTTCGGCGACCTCTTCGTTGAGGGCGTCGTAGAAATCTGCCGAGACGTTGTGGTCCGAGAGTGCGTCCTTCACGGCTGCTTTGACGATGAGGTCAGACATTCCATCGCGGACTTCTCTTGTCCACTATATAAAGGTTCGAAGCCCTCACTGCAATATAGTCAGCCGCAGCTATTATCCTATCCAACAGATTTTAATAACACTTGTTAATAAATCGCCTCTATATAGCAGTCGATTTAATAAGTCTGTGGAACTACGGCCTATATAATGACTCCACCACCAGAAGGCGGTGGGCATGACCACGAGCACGACCATGACCATGATACCAATAAACAAGAAACTGAGAACGTAACCACGGCCTCATCGAGTCACGACGACGTCGCCCAGTTCTCTGTGCCCGAAATGGACTGTCCGTCCTGCGCAGGGAAGGTCGAAAACAGTGTGCAGAAACTCGACGGCGTCGAAACTATCGACCCACAGGTGACGACAGGGACGCTCTCCGTCTCCTACGAGGGAGACCAGACCTCCCCGGACGAGATTGCAGAACGCGTCGAGAAAGCCGGATACACCGTCGAAGATCGAGCCGAGAGGACAGCATCGTTCGCCGTCCCAGACATGGACTGTGCGTCCTGTGCGGGGAAAGTCGAAAACGCACTGGACGACGTCTCGGGCATCAGAAGCTACGAAACGCGACCCACGACTGGGGAGGTCGTCGCGACGTACGACGATGCGACGACGTCGTCGGAGGTCGTCGCTGCGATCGAAGGTGCAGGCTACGATGTGACAGACTCCCCAGCGGACGAAACGGACGCTGCCGCAAGCGCTACCGAGGAGCGCGAGAGTGTCTGGCGGAGTTCGCGCGCTATCAAGACGTGGATCAGCGGCGGGTTCGTCGCACTCGGCCTACTCTTCGAGTTCTTCCTCACGAGCCAGAACGTCCTCGTGGCCGAGCTCGTCGGCCGCGAATTACTCGCTGCTGATATCCTCTTCCTCGTCGCAGTCGGGGTTGCTGGCCAAATCATCTTCCGGAACGGCTACTACTCCGCGCTGAATCGCAACCTCGACATCGACCTGTTGATGAGCATCGCCATCAGTGGCGCGATTATCGCCAGCCTCGTCTTCGGAGAAGCGCTATACTTCGAGGCCGCCACGCTCGCGTTCCTGTTCAGCATCGCCGAGCTCCTCGAGCGCTACTCGATGGACCGGGCGCGGAACTCACTCCAGGAGCTGATGGACCTCTCGCCGGACGAGGCGACGGTCAAACGCGACGGCGAAGAGGTGACCGTTCCCGTCGACGACGTGACCGTCGGCGACATCGTCGTCGTGCGGCCGGGCGAGAAAATCCCCATGGATGGCGAGGTCCTCGACGGTGAGAGTGCCGTCAATCAGGCCCCGATCACCGGCGAGAGCGTCCCCGTGGACAAGACACCGGGTGACGAGGTGTACGCCGGCACAATCAACGAGCAAGGCTACCTCGAAATCGAGGTCACCTCCGAAGCGGGCGACAACACGCTCTCGCGCATCGTCCAGATGGTGGAAGACGCCCAGTCCAACAAGACCGAGCGCGAGCAGTTCGTCAACCGCTTCTCCTCGTACTACACGCCGATCGTCGTCGGCTTCGCAGTCATGGTAGCGGGAATCCCGCCGCTGGTGCTCGGAGCGTCGTGGCCGACGTTCATCGTCTACGGGCTCACGCTACTCGTCCTCGCCTGCCCGTGTGCGTTCGTCATCTCGACGCCGGTGTCCGTGGTGTCGGGAATCACCAGCGCCGCGAAGAACGGCGTCCTCATCAAGGGCGGCAACCACCTCGAAGCGATGGGGGCGGTCGAGGCTATCGCGATGGACAAGACCGGCACAATCACCAAGGGCGAACTCACGGTCACGGACGTCATCCCGCTGAACGACAAAAGCAAGGACGACGTTCTCCGGTGTGCACGCGGGCTGGAATCACGGTCCGAACACCCTATCGGCGACGCAATCATCGAATACGCAAAGGACAGCGATATTGGGGCGCCGACCGTCGATGACTTCGAGAGTATCACCGGGAAAGGCGTCGAGGCCTCTCTCGACGGCGAGAAACACTACGCCGGGAAGCCGGGATTCTTCGCGGACCTTGGGTTCGACCTCGAACATGTCCACGCGACGACCGACGGCGGGGTCGTCACGACGAAGAGCCGGCAGATGTGCGAACGCAACGACTGCCTCGACCTCCTCGAGGGAACGGTTCCCGACCTCCAGTCCGAGGGGAAGACTGTCGTCCTCGTCGGTACGGAGGACGAGATCGAGGGTGTGATCGCCGTGGCCGACGAGATTCGGCCCGGGGCGAAGCAGGCGATCCAGCAGCTCCACGACCTCGGCGTCGAACAGATTGTCATGCTTACGGGTGACAACGAGCGGACCGCCCGAGCGATTGCCGAGCAGGTCGGCGTTGACGAGTATCGCGCCGAACTCCTGCCGGACCAGAAGGTGTCAGCAATCAAGGAACTCGACGAACAGCACGACGGGGTCGCGATGATCGGTGACGGCGTCAACGACGCACCCGCGCTCGCGACTGCGACTGTGGGAATCGCGATGGGCGCCGCTGGGACAGATACCGCCCTCGAAACCGCCGACATCGCACTGATGAGTGACGATCTGTCGAAGCTGCCGTATCTCTACGAACTCTCGCACGACGCGAACAGCGTCATCCAGCAGAACATCTGGACGAGTCTAGGTGCGAAGGCCGTACTCGCACTCGGCGTGCCGTTCGGATTCGTCCCGATTTGGATGGCTGTCCTCGTTGGCGACGCCGGCATGACGCTCGGCGTCACCGGAAACGCCATGCGGCTCTCCCGCATCACGCCAGCTGGGATAGATACTGACGAGGTGGCCCCATGAGTGACGCCGGCTTGAGTGACGCCTATCCCCGCGCGAGCCCCTGGCCACCACTGGTAGCGCTCGCGCTCGTTACGTCCGAGATCGGTGTCGTGTTCGGACTACGACCGGTAACCATCGGCGGCCTGCTACTGTTTATTGGCTCTGTTGCAGGAATTCTCACAGAGTCCCAACACGTTACGCGACCACTTCGTGTGATTGCTGTGCTGAGTACACTCGCAGCGGTGGGCGGACTGCTTCTCCTTCGCTACGAAGCGAGCTTCCGCGGTGTTTCACTGTTGATAGCTGGTGGTATCGGCATTACAACCGGGATTGTTGGCCGTCAACTGGTTCGATGGCGAGGTGTCGCCTAATGGACCTCGACGACCGGGTCGTATTCGGAGCGATCGTCTTCGCGGGTATCGCTATCCCCGGGGTGACTAGCTACTTCCTCTCTGAGATGGGTGCAGATACGCTCAGCCAGGTTGTCTGGGCAGCGGGATACGGTGGGATGGTACTGTTTGTGTGGTATCATTGGCTCCGGCCAATGGACATGCAAGGAGCGTAACACACCAACGCCGTACCTTCGAACGCGAACCGTGCGCAGCAAACTTCAGCGTAGTTAGTACGGGAAGGAAACCAGTCGTGTGGAGGTGTGGTTTTCTCGCAAGGCTACCGTTCCCGTGGACATCGTGGTTACGTCGCTGACGGCACCAACTCTTCAGTCGAATAGATGAGTGTTGCAGTGAAGATGACCACCGTCGCCACTATAAACAACGCGCTGAGTGGGGAAGATGAATCGACGAAGACCCAGTATAGTGGAGCTGCAACGGACGGGCCGGCTGCGAGTACAGCGATCTTCGCGACGAGCGGCCCGCAGCAACCACACGTGCAAGCACCAATTACAGACCCTGTGCCGGCTGTTCCTTGCATCATCCCCGCCTTCTCCTCAAGCCGCCACTGCCAAGCAATTAGTAGGGCGTTCACTCCAATTAGGACACTCAGCAGCCCTACTATCGTGACGACACCAATTGAGAGTGCAACGGTCAAGGGAAACTGCGGGAGCACAATTTCGAGCGTATCCCACTGGACAAGCTGATAATTGACTGGTAGAACTGTGACAACGCGCTCACGTGGCAGCCCCTCTTCCCAGAAGAAGGAGAGATACCCGCTCGACGTGAGGAAAAACAGCCCAGAGAGAAGCGTGACGGTCGCCCCGAACCGTCGCGCAACACAATCCCGGAACGCTGTCCGGACGACGTCTCCTCGGTCCGTCCAGACAATATATCCGACGAGAATCGGCGTGCCTAGTACGATGAGATACCCCAGCGGGTGGGTGTAGCTTGCGGATCCGCGGATTATGTATGGGTACGAGATCCACAAGCCCATGAGAATACCGAGGAATGTGTATCGTGGGCGGGTCGGCCACCGATGTAATCCGATACCAAAACTCGCTACCACAACACTGACCCCGATACCGAGCCCGAACAATTCGTACCACGACCGGGGGAACGGCATCGAACTGGCTGCATAGGCCGGATCTGGTGTAACCCCGTCAAAAATGATGATGCCGAGGATAGCGACGAATAATCCCACTCCAATTCCATACAGTGCCGTTGTCGGTGAGACGTATTCCCGACGCTTCAATAATGCACAGCCAGCGACGAGGCCAACTCCGCCGAGAAATACGGCGATACTCGCCTGTTTGGAGATGACAAGAGGTCCGTCGCCGCCATGAGCTGACGCAACCGGAACCTGTGCGAGAACCACGACTACGACCAACACGAGAAGGAAGTCGAAGCGAGCACTCCCACGATTGCCTTTGCTTTGTGCGGGAATTGAGATGCGTTCGTTCAGGTTTTGTACGGCTGCGGCGGTTCGTCCGATTTGATGTCGGGGATATCCTTGGAGCATGAGTGTGTGAACGTGTTGTCAGTCTTGTACATACAGCGAATACAGAATCACCGCGAGACCAGCGGCCACGAAGGTGCTGTTAACGAGGACGCCGAGAGGGAGCGATACGGAATAGAACATATTGATAGCACCAGTGAACAATGCACCGAACGTCACAATCCCGAAGCCAACCCGCAGCAGTCCGAGTGAGGGGTCGCCCGTCCGATGATACGCTCTGTGCGCGATATACGTAATTCCCCCGCCAAGCCCCAGTATGAGGGCTTTCACAGCGACAATCGCAGCCATGATCTCATTCATAGTTCGTCACCCATCTTCGACCAGATATCTCGAAGCCGCTCATCAGTTCCTTGCTGTCTGTGGTCGATTGTCACTGAAAACGTGTCATCCTGGTCAATCGTGATGTTCACGTTCTCAAAATTCCGCTGATAGTACGCCGTTCGCCCACCGTCGGGGTTTATCTTGTCGTGTTCTCGCAGGAGTGCGGCATCACTGAGTTGGTCAAGCTTTCGGTACAGCGTCGAACGAGGAATGTCACACGCTTCAGTGAGTTCGGTAGCAGTCATTGGCTCGGCGGTTTTGCGGAGTATTGATTGGCAATCGGGGTCATCTAGCGCGTCAAGGACAAGTTCCGGGGGCGGCTGGTCGTCCGGCGTCGTTGCATCATCCGCCATGTTGCACGCCTCGGTTTTTCGCGGGATACTTCGTGTGATTCCTGCCTGTCATTCCAGGTGACAACGTTCAGCTGTTCGCCGAGTGTTGGCTGTTGGGCCTCTTCGTCGGAGTCTGGTTGATACGCCTTCTGGTGGTGCACCTTCAATTGAAATCTGAGTCACTGCCATCTGAACTGCTGGGGGCTATCATCGGCGAGTTCGTAGAATCCGCGTCGGCTCGAGTTGAGGATTCCTTGTTCGCAAAGCTGGATGCATACTCGTTCAACGTGTACTGGATGTCGATGTATTGTGGCCGCAATCTCGACCGTGTGAATCGGTGATTCGCCGGCGAGTGCCTCTAGAATGTCTCTTTCGATCTGGCTCGGGTACTGGTACATCACTTGTGCTCAGCGTATACGTCCAACAGTTCCTGATAGCGAGTTCGAATCGTGACCTTGCTCACGCTTGCCGCTGAACTCACGGTCTCCTGGGTGAGTTTCTCGTTCGTCAAATACGTCGCCGCATACAGCGCTGATGCCGCCATTCCGACCGGGCTTTTGCCACTATGGATGCCGTTCTGCTGGGCAACGTCGAGCAGGTCTCGCGCACGGCGAAGTGCCTCGTCAGTTACGTCAAGTGTTGATGCGAGCCGCGGTAGATGCTGGTCCGGAGATTCCGGTTCGATTTCAAGCTTGAGCTCCCGAGAGAGATACCGGTATGCCCGCTGAAAGCGTTTCTTTTCGACTCTGCTTACCGTCTCGACTACGAACGGAGATCTCGGTGTTTGATGTTGCCGCGCGCTCGCGTACAGTGCAGCCGTTGCCATCCCTTCGATAGAACGACCCGGAAGTAACCCTTCCTCGACGGCACACCGATAGAGGACCCCCGCTGTCTCACGGACTGCCTCAGGCAAGCCCAGTGCCGACGCCATCCGATCAATCTCGTCGAATGCCTGTTTGAGGTTCCGCTCTGCGGCATCTTTCGTGCGGAATCGTTCGTCCCACCGGCGGAGCCGTCGTAGTCGCTCCCGTTTTCTGCTTGACAGATGTTGGCCGCGCGCATCCTTGTCCTGCCAGCTGATAGTCGTGCTGAGTCCCTTATCGTGCATCAGTGGCGTCGTCGGTGCGCCGACTCGGCTCTTTTTCTGGCGTTGTTCGTCAGTAAACGACCGCCACTCTGGCCCATGGTCGATAGTTTCCTCTTCGATGACCAACCCACACTGTTGACATGCTACCTCACTCTGTGAATTATTGTACCGAATCTGTCCCCCACACTCCGGGCAATTTGTTCGATCTTTTGGACTGCGGTTTTCTTGTGGTTCCGTCATATATTTTTGAGGATTCGGCTCTACACTACCGCACGGATAGCCCGGTTGACAATTGGGTGGCTCTGATTTAGAAGCAAGCAGCCCCAGCTAATGAGTTTGAAGCGGATTCCCAAAATTCGGGACACCGGCTCAGACATTTCCACACCTCTTCCCAATCGGCATTTGAATATGAGAAAGAGGCTGGGAGATGCGATGGTCGTCACGATGTTGGTTCTACTCGTAGCAATTACGATTATACATATCGTGAACCCCGGATACACCGAAGGTGGGTTGGCCAGTATGTTCGTCGTGGCCAGCATCGTCGCAATACTGGGTTTGCTTGTCGCTCTGCTAGTGATGGTGACTCGGGATTTAGCTACGAAATCGACCGGTCGCCAAGCGTAACTACGACAGTTCTGCTTCATTCTTCGAGACTGCGGAAGCCACTGAATGCCTGAATTACCGGAAAAACAGAGTTCTTCCGACGGCGACCGACGGTGGAGGTCCTCCTGGTCACTACGCCGACCACGGGATTACTCGTAGCTGGCTGGATGCTCTTCGCGAGTCCAATTCGACTGCTCGGGTGGGCAGTTGTCGCGGTAGCAGGGCTTATTGGTGTACTAAGGTTCGGTCAGAACAACAGTTAGCGGTTTGACGTGGTCATTTGGCCGCGGGAGCAGATGGGAATTGTCGTCAGCACCATTGCGTATAATGGTGTGTTGTTCCCGAGTATCGCTATCGCGGAGGTCGCTTGGGGTGGGACCGGCAGTCCCGCAGTTGGCGCGTTGCTTGCATTGCTCATCCCGATTTGGTTCCTCAAGCACATCGCTTTCGTCCTTACGCTACCGACGCGTGCGACACGGTAATATCCGGCTTTCGGAGAGGGTGAATGTCCCCGCAGACCCTTTGCGCTTGGTATCTGTGGCTGAGCGATATTGGAAAACGAGCGATTGTTGCATCTGGAGTTCACTGATACGCCTAGACGAATGACAGACAGACAGGTGACCAACGGGCGCGGAGTCGTACTATGGATGTATCTCAGCGCCGTTGCTGTCGCAGGCATCTTCGGGTACGTGCTGGGAATTATTGTCTATGGAAACGGTGGGCCGTCGGGGCCGCTTACCGACGGTGGGCCGGCAGTGCAGTACGGTAAAATCGGCCCAATCGTTTTCGAACTGAATCCGCCAAATTTAGCGATTTTCGGCTTAGTGGCAGTAGGTGGACTTCTCGGACTCGGACTGCTCGCCATTTCGAATGCCAGCCGATACGACGACGCTACCGCCTGACAACGACAGAATCACGAGCCGATATCAGTAGTTACCAATCTAGGTTAACGACTTAATCCGTCCAGTCACAACGTGGCGTATGGAGTTTGGCTTCCCGCGCTCGGTAGTCCCGCTCGTCGCGATCGCTGCGGTCGCCCTTACGTCAGTGATGACTACCTCGACAGTCTTCATGATGGTTCTTCCTTCGATGATTGCCTTCTCGGTCATCGCGTTCTTCTTCGGGATGAAACACGGCGAATACCGTACTAGTTTGTAGTGTTCCGGCTCTTCTCTAAACGGATCAGGAATGAGCTCTATTCCTCGCCGCGTCGATAGGCGGTTTCCTGCGCACATCTTTGCAAGCCGCTTTAGCGATTCCCCTCGTACAACAGCAAAAACGGCTCGGTTTTCACCATTTCGGAAGGAAGAGATACATGGAGACCTAACCACCGGCTGTGAATGATAAATTCCTCATGATGGTGGTTCTCGGAGGGATCGTCTTCGCACTATTCCTCACCGGATTCGTCATCCGACTCGCCTGACGAAGAATGAGTGAAATGAATACTGAGCGGAAGTGCTACCGGAAAACGAGGTAGTCCTCGTCTTGTGAAACGACAGTACGCGCACTCAGTTGGGGTTGTACTTGCTGGGATCGGACTAATCGGGACGTTCCTCTCGTGGCCTGCACCAACAGACTTCACGGCACAAGCTACTCGTGTGTTCGGAGCGATCGCCGTTCTGGCTTTCACTGTCCGACGTCACGGACTTGCTCCGCCGTGGGTCGACACTGCCGCAACGGCGGCCACCGCTGGACTGACGATCGGAGCAGCGGCTGCGGTCATCGAGCTTCAAACAGCAACAGTACTCGGACCGATTGTCTCGCTGCTGGCTGGCTTCAGTGCGCTGGGAGTGGGTGGTGCTGTCATCACCGAATTGAACCAGTCGGCAGTCAAAATACGGGAGCGTCGAGCTCTCCTCGCACTCGCCGTCTCCGCGCTCGCACTCCTCATTGGGGGCCTCCTCAATAGTATAGCCGTCTCTCTTGTCCCCTCAACACCAATAGTCCGCGTTTCAGTGTCCACTGCTGTCGCCAGTATCGCCTATGCGATAGTTGGTGTCGTGTTCATTAAATCCACCAACAGTAGTATCGACGTGAGTACGGTAACCCGCCGCGACCTTATCGTGGCAGCAGCGGGAATTCTCGCGATTTTCACGCTCCACGTACTGATGGCTGCCGCGGTCGCTGTATTCTCACTGCCACAAACGTCGCACTCTCTCATCGAGGCAGCCAAAACAACTCCCGAGATCCTGCTTCCGCTAATCGTCCTTTCGTTCGTCGTTGTCGCCCCGGGTGAGGAACTACTCGCGCGAAATGCGCTCCAGAAGTACCTATACGGTGCGTATTCGCGTCGGAGTGCTGTGATCACCGCGTCGTTCGTGTTTGCTGCCAGCCACATCCTCGCGTACGGAGGGACGGGTGCCACACCGGGCGCTATCCTCGTCACGCTCGCCCGAGTTTTCGGAGTCGCACTCGTACTCGGAGCTACGTACGAGCAGACAGACGACCTCTTCGCGCCGGTCGTCGTTCACGGCACGTACAACGCTGTTCAGTTCGCTATCGCGTATCTCACGTTCACATGACCCCACCACAGCTACTGCTCACGAAGGCTTTGTTGACGCGACTTCGTACAACAGTTCGGCGGTCACTCAATCCCAGTCAGACCTGCGGCAGTGAGGAGGGAAAGCGACGTCCATACAGCCAGCGAAAACACGCTTGCAATTGGTGAGGCTGCACGAACCGGCATCGTCACTGCCGGTTCGACAGCGTACGTCATCACAAGGCCACGGTAGGCGCTTAATGGACTCGCGGCAAGCGCTTCGCTTAGCCCTCGTTCGACAATCCAGCCCTGTCCAACTCCGGCAATTATCACGAGGTCGAATCCGACCACAAGCACGAGTAATAGGCCGACCGCCGACACGAGCCCGCGACGCGCAGACCGAGCCACCGACGAGATCAATAGCGTGATGGCGAGGACGACGCCTGTGAAGAGAATTGTCAACGCGACAAACCGCGCGTAGTATACCGGTGAGTCTAGTCCGCCCGGTTGTGCGAGCACGTTCGGGGTGTCGCCCGAGAGTGGAACGACGAACCCTGCAGCGAATAGCGTCACGACGACAACCCCGAGCGCAACTCCGAGTCGGCCACAGTAGACGCCGAGTCCGTACCGGATGGGCGTTATCGGGAACGTATCGAGGATTTTCAGTTCGCCTCGTAACCGGTCACCGAGAATCGCCCGATACCCGAGTGCAACCACCAGTACCGGTACTAAAACCTCGATTGGCGTAAGGAGCGCCAGCACGAGCGGGACGTAGCCGGCCTGCCCGCCGAGCGCCGCAATCGCCACCACCAGTGCGAAGAACCCGATTGCGAGCAGCCAAACTGACCGAGACCGAGAGAGTGCTCGCACCTCCCGTTCGACGACGGCAGTAAACTGCTGGGTGGCGTCACTCACGATTACCGCCTCCCGCGGATGTGACCGTACGACCGCTTACTGCTGTCTCGAACGCGTCCTCTAGGGTCTCCGTCTCCGTGTCTGCAAGCACAGCGGCCGGGGACCCGGCCGAGACGATGTTGCCATCAGACATTACAAGGATGTAATCGGCGTCTGCTGCGCGCGAAAGGTCGTGGGTCGTCAACACGACGGCTTGGTCGCGCTCGGTCAACCCCGCGATCACGTCATACACGTGGCGAGTCATCTCCGGGTCGAGACCGCTCGTCGGTTCGTCGAGCATGACTAGGTCTGGGGCCCCCAGAAGGCTCACCGCAATTCCCAGGAGGCGGCGCATACCTCCGGAGAGTGCGTCCGTTCGGCGGTCGGCCGCGGCTTCGAGGCCGACCCGAGCGAGTGCGGCGTCGACATCGGTCTCGCTAGCGAGCAGTGCTGCGTAGAACGCAACCGTCTCTCGGACCGTGGCCGAGGGCTGGAACCGCGGGTCTTGGGGAAGATACCCGACAGGTCGCTCACCCTCAGCATGGAGCGCGAGTTCGCCAGCTGTCGGGCTCTCTACGCCCGTAACGAGTTCTGCGAGCGTGGTCTTTCCGGAGCCATTCGGCCCAATAATCGCCGTAACTGCATCATCTGGAATTGAGAAGGAGAGTTCCGAGAGAACCTCGACGTCACCGAATGATTTCGAGAGTTCCGACGCTTCGACGACGGCTGACGCGGCCGTCGCAGCATCGTTGTCACCGCGGTTAGGAGCCTCACGACTACCCATTACGTATTATGGTTTCCGTGCCACTCGAAAAAGTGTACTGCCCCAGCATTCTTTGTGGCTCCTCCCGTATCGCCATCTATGGAATTCTGGCACGTGGCTGCTGCTGGCCTCCTCGTGTTCGCGGCGGTCGTCGGGCCATTCGCCGTGAGCGGGGGTGGCCAGCAGGCGGCTGCGGTCCCGATGTCAGATACGAAATCAACGGGTGTTCCAGAAAGCGTCGTCGTTCAAGCCGCCGACTCGACGATTGCGTTGCCGACCGGGCAGGTATCGTTCTCTCAGTTCAAATTCACCGTTGGCTACTACGGCATCACGTCCATGGTCGCGGGATTGCAAGAGAGCACGGAACGTGAATTTGGGCGGCCGATGGCAGTGTACGTCTCGGATTTCTCTGGCACCGGCGTCTACGTTGGCGACGATGGATTACTCAGAACACCGCAAGACGCAGATCCAGAGTGGGTACCAGCTGATGCGGCGTACTTCGTCGTCAACAGTACGGCCAGTATCCCCACGCGGAAGCAAGCAATCGTGCCGTTCTCGAACCGGAACGATGCAACGGCATTCGCTCAACAGTACGGTGGTCGCATCAAACAATGGGACGCAGTCAAACAACTCGATGTCCGAAGTGCGGCCCGGACGACCGCTGAATGGGAGCGCACCAGTGATGCACGAAGCGAGCAGGCGAACGAGACGAGCGCACGTGCCCGCTCGCTACTCGAACGCCCAGTTTCGACGACGGTAGAACCGAACGAGTCACTGACCGCAGCAATCCAGCGCGCCCCCCCCAATACGACCATCCAGCTGTCAGCCGGGAATCACTCTGTCTCCGACGTCACGGTAGACAAGCCCCTGACGATCAGCGGCAGTGGCGTAAACCAGACGCGCATCATCGGTGACGAGAATCGCAGCGTCGTCTCCGTGAACGCCTCACGCGTCGCAATTACGGACGTTTCGCTGTCCGGTATCGGTACAGTGCGAACTCGCGGCCAAGCGAACATTACGAGTGTCCCCGTCCGCAACGGGTCGTTCCGGGAACGCTACTGGACGACGCACGGCTACGGCGACGCAGGTATCGTCTTCGAGGCGTCCACGCGGTCGCTGGTTGCCGACGTTCAAATCCAAACGCGCGCGAATGGAATTATCGCGCGGAATAGCCCGAATCTCACCGTCACGAACCTCACAGTTCGGGGAACGCGAGACTGGGAGGATGGATTCCTCGGGGTCTCGATTCTCGGCGCGCCCGCACTAGTTCAGAACTCGACGTTCTACGGCGGGAAAGTTGGTGTCTTCGCACACGACACGCAGTCGTTCACCGTCCGCGACTCCTCGATGGAGGGGATGATGATCGGCGTGTTCAGCGTGTTCGCTCAGGGTGCGTTCGCCGCTGACAACGATATCGAGGACACGTACGTTGGCGTCTACATCCACGACCGATCGAACCGAAACATTGTGACAGGGAATACCGTCACGAACAGCAAGAACGGCGTTCTTGTGTTCGGGCGGTCGAGCTACGTCGCGGAGAATGTTGTGACGCATAACCAGCACGGCGTCGTCGTGCAAGGCCAATATTCAGTGTATGAGGAAAACGTCGCGGCATTCAACCGGGTCGGCATTCGAGCGATGTCGTTGTTCCCGACGAACCGCGTCAACGACAACGACATCGCGTATAACCGGCGGTACGCCGCGACAGCACGGTTCAACGTGTTACACGTCTGGAAGGGGAACTACTGGCGGGGCGCACCCGGTATCGATACCGACGGTGACGGTTCCCTGTCGCGGTCTTTCAGGGTTACAGGCCCGGTCGGAATGGTCGCGGAGAGAGGGACTGGTGCACCGACATTGGCACGGTCACCTGCGCTTCAATTGCTACGTCAATTGCAGCAGACGATGCCCGGGATCCGCTTTGGTGGTGTCGTGGATGCCGCTCCACGAGCAAGTCCAGTGCGACCGGCGGTTTTGGAGCGACTCGATGACACTCAGTATCCCCCTGGACAGTTCGACGATGAAGACGACTGGGATTTCAGCTTCTAGCGGTTACGGTGACTCCGGTTTGGGCGGGCGGGCAGGTCGACCAACCCCCTTGCTGATACCCCTGCTTGATGAGTGGCTAACCAAAGATACACTCTCCTGGAGTCATACAAAACAAGGCTTGCGGCGATGGTCCCTGTGTCTTCTCGCAAACCGCAACGCCTACTCAATCCCGGAGAGAATTCTAGAATATGGACCGGCGGCGGTTTCTAAAAACCACGGGCGGGCTGGTCGGCGTAGCTGGCGTCTCCGGGTGTCTTCAGCGACTCGGATTCGAGACACAGTCCGCGTGGCGAGATCCACCGCTCGTCGAAGACCGGCCAGACGGTGTCTACTATCCGGCGATTGTTGAGGGGATGGGCGTATACGAAACGACGACCGCCGATGGTATCGGCGTCGCGTTGATGCACTCGTTCCCCCACCGATTCTGGACGGTGACCGGGACGAACAAAACAAAAGTCGTTGTCTCGTCGAATGACTCGCTGCATTTGATGGCGAGCGTCTGGGATGCCGAATCCGAAACGGTGCTCCCGACAGCGGTGTCAGTGGATATCCAGAATGAGGAGGGGAATGTCTCAACGACGAATCTGTGGTCGATGCTCTCCCCAAATATGGGGTTCCACTACGGGGACAACGTGGCACTGTCGGGGAGCGGCGAGTATGAGGCAACGGTTCGGACTGCGCCCGTTCAGGCAGCACGAACCCGCCCGTTCAAACGTCGGTTTACAGAGACGCGGACCGCACAGTTCCAATTTACCTTCGAGCCGTCTGAAACGTACGACCTTCCGATTCGCCGTCTCGATGAGAAGGCAGGCACGCGGGGGACGGTAGACCTGATGCAGATGGACGGCGTGCCAGCTCCAGTCGCCCCGCCCAAGGAACAACTCCCCGGAAGATTGCTCGACGAGCAGTCCGCTGACGGTGCCGTGTTCTGCGCGAGTCTCGTCTCCACAGCACGACGATTCCCGGGGACGGACGGACCGTATCTCGTTGTCTCTCCGCGTACGCCCTATAATCGCGTTCTACTCCCTGGAATGTCGCTCTCGATGGTCGTCAAGCGTAACGGGGACACTGTATTGGAAACGGGACTTGACGGTACAATCGACCCCGACCTCGGCTACTACTACGGAACGACCGCAAAGACCATCAGGCGGGATGATACCATTGTGGTTCGCGTTGAGACACCACCCCAGGTGTCGCGCCACGACGGTTACGAAACCGCATTCATGCAGATGTCCACTGTTGAATTCACTGTTTGATTCCGCCGAGCACTCACTCACTCGTCTACTTGCATCCCAGCATTCCTGTCCACTAAGAGTGAGGACAGGAGTAGCGCCGTCACCAGTACGAACGCAATCAGCGAGAGGTTCGGAATGGTCACTCTGAGTATTGGCGAGCGCCACTGGACCACGGCACAGGCTCCTTCAAAGCCACATGTTGTGGTTGTCGCCTGTAAGTAAGATTGATACGCAGCGATGATGATTCCGGCTGCTGACAACGGCAAAACAGTCCGCCAGACGTTGAGTCGTGATTCGAGCGTCGCCACCCCCAGAATAACTACTTGTGGGTACATCAGGATGCGTTGATACCAGCAGAGGTCACAGGGGACTAACCCCAACCCGAGACTGAACCAGAGGCTCCCCAACGTAGCGATCATGGCAACCAGTGTCGCCACACCGAGTACAACTCGGTCCCGGTCAAGAGGCATCCGTGAGGCCTTCAATCAGTGTTCGAGCCCGTGACTCGTCGCTTAACGGGTTGACCGTTTCGCCGTCGATGACGAGCGTGGGTGTTCCGGAGACTCCTGCTGATGCAGCCGCGTCAGTGGTGTTTTGAACTTCGGATTCGTACATTCCCTCGTCGAGTTGCTCTCGGACGCGATCGAGATCACCCACGCCCGCGGATTCAGCGAACGAGAGGAGCTTTTCAGCCGTCGCCCACGTTTCACCTTCAGGAGGCTGATTTGCGAAGACGTGCTCATGGTAGCGCCAGTACGTCTCGGGGTTCACGTTCCAAACTGCCAGCCCAGCACGCGCAGCTCGAGGAGAATCGGCCCCGAGGAACGGTTCGCCGTTGATGTACGCCAGCGCTCGAAACTGGATATTGACGTTCCCGTTCTCGACGTAGTCGGTGACGAAGTCGCCGAGAGTGCCGGTACTGAACTCGGCACAGTAGGGGCATTTCCAGTTTCCATAGTAGGTTATCGTCGGTCCGTCACTCGACCCCATCGTCGCGTACGTCAACGAATCTGGTGAGTTCGAGAGAGGCGCATTCGCAACGTCTTCGTTCACGTTCCCGTCAGTCGAGCTATTCGAACCACCACCAAGACAGCCACTCAGAGCAACGATGCTCCCCGTTGCGAGGACCTGTCGCCGCGACATTCGAGACGACAACGCCTCAGTAACGTTAGAAGAGCGCATGATAATTATCCGTTTGGTTCTTCACAGTAAGATTGCTTTGGTGCTGTCGCGTTCGTTTGGAGTGTGTTCTCTCAGGAGTCCCGTAAGGGTCGAAGCTTTGGGGTCTCTGTTGCACTGGCTCGACTCTTCTACGAGGCGAGAATCCGACCGTCTATGGTGGGGATTCGGTTACCCTAGATACGGTGGTGTCGCGCCAGCGAGGGAGAGAATCCAGAGACTGATCACCGTATATCCGATCATCACAACAATAAACGGGTACTGGCTACGAATCGCGACGAGACGGCTCGGGAACAGATCGTACGCGGCCGCATGTGCTTCCCAGATGGCGAGCAGGTGCCCGATCAATACGAACGCGACGCTGAGGCCGGTGAACCAACCAGGAGGAGCGAGGACTAATGGATTTGCAGGCGGGGTGAGTGGGGACACGGCTGCAATCGCAAGTGCGGGACTCAACGAGACGACCAGATTGGCGTAGTGGGCGAGGTGATAGCCAGCTGCGATAGCCAACAGTGGTGGAGCGAGTCGCAACGCGATCGAACGGCTGGTGACGTACGTGTTTGTCAGTCGTCGAGCGGCCTTTCCAGCATACCAATAGGCTGTGAGGAACAGGACGTATCCCGCGAGGAACAGAACTGTATAGACGAGTATAGCCATCGGTACAGTCGGAAGTACTGCGCCGAGTGGCGACTCCACAACGGCGCTAATCGTCTGCGCGCCAGCGGTCGTCGTGATGAATCCACTGTACGTGAGTTCCCAAACGAGGGCGATGATAAAGGCGACGTCGGACTCGTCAGTTACGATGGCTGAATCTGCGAGGTTGTTCCCGGGAAGCGACACCTCTAACGAGCCGTCTACGATTTGAATTGGTGCAACCGTCCCGTAGCACCGGAACAAAACAGCCAGCGGGTCGGCGTGCTTGAACCACGCATCAGAGCCGAAGACGATTGCCCCAGTAACCGTGCACAGTGAATAACCGAGGATCGCACTCGCCAGCACGCGCGGGACGGTACTGACCGGGAAGATTACCTCCACCCAAACAAGCGCAAGGACGCCCACGACTGCTGGCCAGCGAGCGAACGAGTCGGGATATTCGATGAAGCCTTCTGGGAGGAACGTCGTGAGAGCACGCCACGGGTTAATCGCAGGCCAGGGATTCCCGATCAGATACGCGACGACCGGCAGTCCACCACGAATCCCGACAAACGTTACGAGAACTGTGAGACTCGCAGCTGGGAGTTGGGGGCCACTGTACCCGACATAGACCATGAGACCGAGCGTAGCGAGGGCAAGTAGCTGGCCGAGTCTGGAGGCTCCACGCCGGATAGCTGGGACGCCAGGCAGCTGAACGGACCACGAGTGCAGCGCGTAGATGAATGCGCGGTCGGTGACGAAGCTAGCAAGGAGTGCCGAGGCACCGATTGTAGCTCCCCCTGTTGCCAGATACAGCCAGCGAGGGACAGCTAACGTTTCCCGGGGCTGTTTGGAGAGCGTCATTCCGTTAGCGGCGGTGACACTCTCGACGAGAACAATCAATATTGCTGCCCACGCAAGGGCCTGCACTCCGACGCGGAGAGCGGAACCGCTCACGCTGCTTGAACGGCCCTCCTTCGGGTCGGTTGTCTTTGCCGTGGACTCGTCAGTCTCGGGGCTCTCGGCGTTAAATGGCGAAGATAGCATAGAGAAATAGGAACCCGAAGTATACTGCGACGAGGCAGGCGAGCGCCCGCAGCCGAAACGAACTCAAGGCATCTTGTTCGTCTGCTCGTGCATCGTGGAAGGCTGTTCGTTCTGCCTCATCGATGTCAGGCCAATGTTCGAGGCCCCGATGAAGGGTGAGACGTTCCACAGTGGGGAAGGGGTCACCGCAGTACTGGCAAATCTCTGGCGAGTCGTTCGGTGGGACTGAAGTCTGGATAGTTGTCATAACCCTCAGCCAGTTATCTCGTACTATTGTTGGGCGGTTTGAAACGGTTCTGATTCTTCGATTGCAGTAAGAACTGCGTCTTCGCGCTTTATTAGAAATGCGGCACTGCCTAGTTGAGTACGGGGCTGATTCCCAACAAGTAGGAACCCGCCGATACGGTTTACCGAGTCAGATGAAAAAGGATGACACGGTAACAACGCACGGCTCACTTCAAGATACTATGCAGGTATCCTCAATCGTCACGCGAGTTCGATACGGCTTCCGGGAGTCCCCCGTCACATATACGCATCTATCAGGGGTCACACTCGTCGTAACCTATGCCGTGATGCTCCTCGGCGCATATACGAGCGCGATCGGCGCTGGATTATCGTGCCCAGACTGGCCAACGTGCTACGGAACGTGGGTCCCCTTTCTCCACTCTGGGATCGTTGCCAGTTCCTCGTATTCCACACTCCAAATCTTCGCGGAGTGGGCACACCGTGGACTGGCGATGACAGCCGGCTTCATCATCTTGGGGACGACGATCGGAGCGTGGCTTGCGTATCCCAACAATCGACTCGTCACATGGTCCGCGACGGGAGCACTGGTCCTCCTTCCGACACAGGTCCTCCTGGGTGGATTAACGGTGACGGAAAACCTCCAACCGTTCGTCGTCACTACGCATCTTGGCGTCGCAACGCTCATTCTACTCTGCCTGCTAACCACATTCCTCACCGGCTGGCTTTCCAGCCGAGAAAAAATGCAGTACGAGCAGGTACCATGAGTTCGTGTGTGTGAGACGATCCCGGTGACTAAACTTCACCGGCTCACTTCGAAGACGAGACGTATAACGCAGTGCAGTTCGCAGCAGTCTATCTGACGGCGATGGGGGTGGGACTCTATGCGCCTGACCACTTTGTAATCAGAAACCTCCCTAGGCGGGGGCTTGAGGATCCGGATTCACAATCGGCTGGACGACAAGTGCCGTTGAGCGATTCGTGTGTCACCGTGTCACGCGCCGCTTATTGCCGTAAGCGAAGTAGGAAGTCTATGTTCGTCGGGCACGGCCTCGGGGCATTCGCCCTCGTCGCGTTTCTAGCGACGGTGATGGGTTGTAGCCGTGAGCGAGCGATACGAGTGGGCATCATCGCCGGCCTGTTCGCATTCGTTCCCGACGTGGATATCGTGTACGCCCCTATCGGGTTGCTCGCACGGTCCATACAGACGGTGTCTCCTGATGTGTTCTGGGGGACTGCGAATACGATTCATCGAGGAGCGACGCACTCGCTTGTTGTCGGAGCGATTCTCGCTGCCGCTGTCGCAGCATGGAATGTCCCGGCACGACGTAGCCGGATTGTTGCTGTCGGCGGCTTCCTGTCCATCATCGCGATCGGAGCGGTCGTCGACGGCCTCGTGAACGCGGGAGTCCTAGTCGTGTACGTCGCTTCAGGGCTTGGAATCGGGGAATGGGCCCGCCGAAACGGAGCTGCAACACGCTGGCTGTTTGGTGCGGCGCTGATTGGTCTGGTATCACATCCGTTCGGCGACCTCTTTACCGGCGGACCTGCTGACTTTCTCTATCCGTTCGACGTTGTCTTGATGACCAGTCGGGTCGCGCTGCATCCGGACCCGACGGCCCACTTGCTAGCGGCATTCCTCCTTGAACTTGGAACGATTTGGTTTGCTATATTCGCGTACACGCGGTTGCAGCAGATTCCAATCCGTGGCCTGCTTCGTCCGCGTGCCGTAGCTGGAAGCGGGTACGCGGCTGCGGTCCTCGTCATTCCGACACCAACGATTCACACGGCTCCTCCATTCGTCTTCAGCATTCTCGCGCTCGCTATCGTCGGAGTCGGAATTCCGACACGGCCATTCAATCACCACAGACGCGGTGAAACGCTCGTCACAGGGCTCGCCGCCGTCACAGCTGGTGCTATCGCGTACGCAGCGGCTTACGGTACACTCGGTTAACGCAACGGCTCGCTGGTGCCGTGATTACTGTCGACACCTCAAGGTGCCGATTTATTCGATAGCGGTGACACGGTGGAAGACGACTACACCAACGAGCAAGACGATGGTGAAGTATCCCACGGCGCCGATGAAGTTCCAGAGGTCCAGCCCTTGAGTGAAGGCTGCGTCCATCGTCGCCTTCGTCGTAAAGTACCCCGGAAGCGCCTTCGTCCAGGCTGTGGAGTCGGTCGCCATCGGGTTCTGGAACAGCAGCATGTCCACGTACGGGAAGAAGAGCATGACATACACCCCAGCCAAGCGACTCAGAGAAACACCGATAATCACACCCAAGACGCCGTAAATCAGAGCCGTCAGCACAGTTGCGGCGACGAAGGCAGGTATCGACACCGGAGAAAATCCGACCAGGACGATTGCTAGCGAGACAGCACTGACGATTAGGCCACCAGCAGCGAGCAGACTCACACGGGAGACGACGAGGTCACGCGAGCGATACCCAGCCAGACGAAGCCGGTCGTCGGCGGCTTTCGAGGACTGCATTAGGAACAGTCCGACGATACCCGACAGCAGCCCGGCGGTGACGGGCGTCACCAGCGCTGCGACGAATTCCGAGAGCGTAACCGTCACTGACTCGCCGCTAATCGGGATAGTCAACGTCGCCTCCGGGACGATGTACATGAATCCCCCGATGAAGTACAGCGGGAGGGCGATCAGTAATCCGATCAGGGCCGGCGTTCGACGAAATTCCCGCAGCCCCATCGTCACAGCCGTTGTGATGCGGGTATTCATTGCACGACACCCCCCGAAACGATAGGTTCGACAGTGTGTGTGTAGGCCAGTATTGCGAGGCCGCCCAGAACTGCGACGATTGTCAGCGCCGGTAGCAACTCACCTGTCGCGAGTTCCCCGTCGAGGACAGCGCGGGTGACCACCTCGTGGCCGTACGAGGTCGGCGACAATTGCGTGATTCGGTCCTGAATCGGGAAAATGCCACTGGCAATGACGTTGTCCATATCCGCGAGGATAACCAGGGCGAGCGAGCCCTCTAGCGCTCGAGGGAGGACTGCTCCGACCAGGATTCCCAGCATCGCGTAAATGACACCAACGAGCGTGAGGCCCATGAACACGAACAGCGGCGAGGCGACGGGTTCGGACAACAGTCCAACTAGCGTCAGCGTGGAGACGCCCGCAATCACCAAGCTGATTACGACGAGCGTCGCAAATCGGGCGACGAGCAAATCTAGCGCGGGAAACCCACAGATAGAGAGGCGGTGATCGGCATCACGTGCGCTGATGAGTTGGAAGAGCCCGAGCACTCCCGCCAGAGCCCCGGTCGCAAACGTTGCGCCCGTGATTCTGGCGGTGGCATCAAGCGACGCGGGGAGGTTCAGAAATCCGAACTCGGGGAACTGACCGTACGCGACGCCGAAGATCTGAATGGAGGCGGCCGGGAGCACGACTAAGAGCACGAGGTTCAGCGGTTCGCGAAAGAACGACAGTGCGCTCGCCCGGATGCCCGCGGCGTATCGGCTGAGTAGACTCATTCGGACTTGCCTCCGGTGGTATCGGGTTGTTCGCAGTCGATTTTATCTTCGGTTGGCGTGGATGCCGGACCGCCTTCCTCATCGACGACCTCCCTGTGGAGGTGGCCGTCGTGAAGTTCGTAGATCACGTCGAAGCGGTCACGTTCGTTGATGATGTGGGAGATAATGGCGATACCGACACCGCGGTCACGGAGGTCTTCGGTGAGGTCCCAGAATGCTTGGAAGGTCTGCCAGTCGAAGCCTGTATATGGTTCGTCAAGCAGCAGAAGGTCGGGTTCGTGCATCAGCGCGACACTGAGATTGAGCTTTTGTTTGTTCCCACCGCTCAAATTCCGAACCTGCCGGTCCCGGAACCGCTCGAAATCAAGTTCTGTCAGCAACCACGACCGCGCCGCGTCGACTTCGCTGGGGGACATCTCGTAGGCCTCGCCGAATAATTCGAATGTTTCGTCGACGGTCAGCCGGTCGTAGAGCCGCGGCTCCTGGGGACACCAACCGATACGTCCCGACCGAGCGACGGTGCCGTCGTCGTAGTCCAGCACACCAGCCAGAACCTGCATCAACGTCGACTTGCCGCTGCCGTTTTCGCCCATAATGCCGACGATTTCACCACTACCGATCTCTAATGTCGCTCTGTCAAGAACGTCGACAGAGCGAGAGAACGGCAGCCAGGAGTCGTATGTCTTTTGGATGTTGATTGCTTCGACGACAGTATTTCCTGATTGACTACTTTGTGTGCTCCGCTGTGGGCTGCTCATGTCTTGCTTGAAATGTGAACACGCACTTTTGTTAAATTAGCTGCTAAAAAACGAACTATCTTATTCCATCTATAATAATATATTCTTGTTTTATTAATAATATGGGTTGCTACCAGCCCCCGACAGCTGATTCCCGGGCAATCCGTTCGATAGTCGGGCTAACCATTCACACGACTACCCCAGAAGAGTGGACTCTACGGAATGGCGGCTCTCATACTCACTCATAGAATCTTCCACTACGAGGACGGCCTATTGCCACGGACCACATACAAGTTATCGCCCCACCGTTGTTGGGATTGAAGGCACTCCGGGCTCTCACATGAAATATAACAAGATGAGTTCAGCAGGGCACAGCCATGAGCACAACGAGGACAGCAGTGTTCGTACGCTCGGAGCAGTAGCAGCTATCAATCTCGCCGGCTTCGTCATCGAGCTTGTGGGGGGGCTGACGTTCGGGTCTGTCGCACTTATCGGGGACGCGTTCCACATGCTGTTCGACTCGCTGGCATACGTGATCGCTCTGGGCGCGGCCTACATCGGAACGAATTCGAATCCCGGGGAGTACTGGAGTTACGGCTTGAGCCGGGTAGAGCCGTTTGCAGCGTTCTTGAACGGCGTGTTACTCGTCCCGATGGTGGTGTTCCTGGTCTGGGAATCCTATCAGCGCTACCTCGCACCCGTCGATATCAATCCCCAGATGACCATCCTCCTCGGAACTGGGGGATTGGTCATAAATCTCCTGTCAGTATACGTTGTTCAGGGTGGTGAGATGTCGCTGAACGAGCGTGGCGCGTTCTATCACCTTCTCGGGGATGCAGGTGCGTCGGTCGCTGTCATCGTCTCGATGCTGTTCGTGGAGTTCGGTGGGTACTACATCGCGGACCCGATTACGGCAGTCCTCATCGCTGCCATCATCATTTGGTCGGCAGTCAAGCTGCTCCGGGAGAGCGGCGCAATTTTCTTTCAGCGCAGCCCCATCTCGGTCGAAGATCTGGAAGCACGCATCGAAGCTTTCGACGACGTAACTGCGGTTTTGGACATTCACGTCTGGTCGCTGTCGAGTCGACTCGATGTGGCGACAGTCCACGTGACTAGTGACGTAGCTACCGTTGAGGAACGTGACGAACTTAAGCGGACGATCACTGAGCTGCTCCATGACGAATTCGGCATCGAGCATGTTACAGTGGATGTTCTTGGAGCGGATTCGCACACTCGGCCGACCGAGCACAGCGACTGATACTGGTTTTACGGGCTGTGCTGGTCTACCGATGGGCGAAGACGCGGATGTCAGCACTCTAGGGCGTACCTGCTAGAGGTGCGTGTTTTCGTTTGGTTTGTCTGGACTGGATTCATAGGAAGTCGCGTCCGCGGACTGTGACTCATGTGGGTTGTGTCGAACATCATCGGTCCTTGTCTCGCGGGGCGAGACATCGCCGTCCCCCTATGTATAGGTAGTCCAAAATCCGGGTTGTTCTATGACAAAACGCTTTGGCGCTCCCGGATCTGGGCTATTGCGTCGAGAATTTCTCGCAGCAACTGGCGCCACCAGCTTCTCAGCCATCGCGGGCTGTACTGGAGACAACGGAGGCCAGCCAGTCGCCACCACAGCGACAGAGACTAGTAGCCAATCCACGTCGGCTCCTCTTCCGTTTACGAGTCCGCCGACAGTCGTCGACGTTGACGAACAGGGCGGCGAAGTAACGATGCGAACGCAGCGAGCTCGCCATGCTGTCCACCCGCTCGAAACGATGGGTGGACCAGTCGAATTCCCCCGCGTCTGGGCGTGGCAAGCCGACGACAACGACCCCAGTGTACCCGGTCCGATCCTCCGGACCACCGAGGGTAATGCCATGGAAGTAACGCTCGACAACACGGACGGCCGTCGGCCCCACACGATTCACTTCCATGGTGTTCGAAAAACCTGGAAAAATGACGGTGTCCCGACGACAACCGGGATTCAGGTCCCCGCAGGTGAGAAACACACTTACAAAATCCCGGCAAACGTGCCGGGGACGCATTTTTACCACTGCCACTTCCAGACTCATCGGCATATCGATATGGGGATGTATGGTATCTTCCGCGTCGATCCGGAAGGCTATGAGCCGGCAGATCGCGAGTACTTCATGACGGTCAAAGACTGGGATTCCCGAGTCCCGAGGAAGTGGGCTGGGAATGCGGACTTTACCTATGACGCTGCCAGTCGAAATCCAGACGTATTTACCGTTAACGGGAAGAGCGCACCCCGAACGCTGCACCCCGAAGAAGGGTCGCCGATCATCGTCGACGAGGGCGACTCAGTTCGCATCCACCTCGTCAACGGCGGGTACATGTCGCACCCGATGCACATCCATAACCACCGCTTCCAGCGTGTCGAAAAGGACGGCGGGACGATTCCGGAGGCTGCCCGCCACGACATGGACGTCACGAACGTCGCCCCTGCTGAACGACACACGATCGAATTTACTGCCGATGCAGACCCCGGCATCTACCTGATGCACTGCCACAAGGTCAACCACGTGATGAACGGTACGTTCTATCCCGGCGGCATGCTCACCGGCATAATCTATCGATCCGTCATGGATACGGACATCTTCAACCAGCTTATGGAGTATGCCGGCTACTCCGCGTAGAAACGATCTACACGACCAGGACTGGTAACTGAACGATAGTGGTTACCCGGCTCTGGTGGACTCCTGTTAGTTCGACACCGTCCCGCTGAAACAGCCGTCGGTAGGACTGCGAACCGGTCATCGAAATAAATCTGAATCAACACTAGCTGGCGGCTAGCATGGACCACAACCCAGCGGATTTCGGCGACTGGGTCGGCCTGTTACGGACTGGCGCGGAATTCGCCGTGTTTCATTCCGAAGAAGAACGCGATGACTGAGAAGACGATCATCGAGGGCAGAACCATCATGAAGACTGTCGAGGAGGTCATCACGGTCGTGAGCGCAATCGCCGCGACGCCGACAATTACGACAAGGGGAGCCACCGAGCGCACAAAGTCGAATTCCATATGTACTGTTGTGACCGGATAGACAAAACCGTTAACAAAGTAGATTTGCTGAAAACCGGCAGTAATCGGCTACCATATGGATGCTCTATATCAGCGGCATATATTTGCCAATCCTGCTAGAGTCTACCGACTCCAACAGATTCCGTGAGCCGCAAGCTCTCGGGAAAATCCTTGCTGGGGATTAGTTTCTAACCCCATCGTTGGGCACGGTGGCTGGTATCCTCGCTAGAACACGTACCCCATTCCGGAGCGAGGCGTCAGTCCAAACTGATCCAAGATCACGACAAACCCCGAAACAAGCCAACAAGTAAGTGCTTCTTTCGGATGAATTCGCTGTACATCACGGGGATCCTTAACATATCGCCTCGCCGTAGATGACGACTGAGTAGGAGGTGAAACGGGAGACTACTCATATTGGGAGATAATCTCCAAGATATCGACAAACGTCGCCAATACCGGATAATCAACCTCCAGACCCTCATAGAGATACGAACAGAGGTCAGTGTGGGCATCCACGTCTGCCGACCGATTGATTCGATGAGCGTGGATTTCCTCCTGCCGTTGCTGGATCCAACTCTTACATTCATCACTCAACGTGTGAAGCGTGTCGTATCTGTCGGTCAATTCAGTATCTGAGATCCCCTGTAATTCCGTCGAATCAAATTCTGCTATCGCCTCTCGAATCTCTTGAACTGTAGATTGCGCGTCTTTGAGCGTATGGAATTCGTCTTCGAGAGTTTCTAGAAAGACCCGACGGTTGTCAATACACTGCTGTGCAGTCTCGAGGAGTCGTTGTTTGATGAGCGGTGAGAACGTAGTCGCTTCCGAGATCAGAACCAGTACATCGACCCCGAATTCAGCGCTGATGCTCGCCTCGAACGAATCACCGTACACGTCGCCGTAGTGGTCGACCGCCATCACAGTATCGCGATACCATGGCTCGATGGTATCACGGACCGGCTTCTCTTCGGATGTAAGGTTCTGATTCACTCCAACAACGGACCGTTCGAACCGAGGAGTCCGTGTGTCGACGGTCTGAATACGCTGGCGAAACCGTTGGAATGCTCGACATTCGCGTTCGACCTCGCGTCGTTCCTGCCGAACACTATCGAGGGCAGCATCCGTGTATGTCGGCCACGAGCCTTGTGCGAGCGTCATCGGCAGCGTGTGTCTCCATACTGGTGGTCCGAAGCACAGTCAGTGTCGGCCATATGGTGTACGAGCGATTCCGGAGCGCACAGCTCGCAGTGTACGCGGCTGCCTACCCGGAGAACGAGCTGTACGAGACGCTGCCTTGATCGACGATGGTCTGGCTTTCGGGAACGTCTCCGTCCGGCGGCATACTTTCCTCCGCGGGACCGCCAGGTTCACCGACGACGATTCGACCGACCATCCCCAAGGACTTGTGCGGGATACAGAAGTAATCGTACGTCCCCGTGGTCTCGAACGTATGCTCGTAGGTCGCACCCTGTTCGCTCAGCGTTTCACTATTGAACGCCTCCGCTCCCTCGGGGATCCGAGTTACTGAGGCCGAACTCGTGCCCTCTTTGTAAGCGGTTGCTGAGTGGCTCCCACTCTGGATTTCGAACGTGACTGTCTCCCCTGATTCGACCAACAGCCCGATTGGATCGAAATAATACTCGCTCCCTTCGGTGACCATCATGACAGTATTCGAGTCGCCCGACCCACCAGCCGTCTCCTGCGTTGCGGTCGTGGTCGGCTCGTCGCCACCGTCCCCGTTCCCCGAGCTGCTACACCCTGCGAGACCAGTTACGCCACCTGTTGCAAAGATTCCAGCTGTCTTGAGAACTTGTCGACGTTCCATACCGGGATATCAAAGCCCTCAGCATAAGGGGAAACGGCGGATTCCTAGTGAATAGGACACCGCCTGAATTTGAAGTACTGGGGCCACAAGTTCGAGATGCTCCGTTAGTGTAGCTCGGCCAATCATCTCGGCATCTCACGTCGCGGACCGAGGTTCAAATCCTCGACGGAGCATCCCCAGTCGTTCCACTGCTCTACTCATAACCCTCACAGATGGCCACCGCACAAGAAGAAACCGAGGAACACATTTTAACCCGTTATGTCTCTGTAGAGATCTGTGCAATCACCAGCCCGTGTCTAATTGTTCTTGCCACCGCCACGGTCGTATACAGCTGGCCACCGGCTGTTCTTGGATGGTTTGTATCCGGCTTACTCGGGCTTCTTGTCGCCGTAGCTTCCGGTCGGACATCAGCAATCAAGCCCAGTCTCATCAAGTGGCCCCGGCCTGAGTCAAGAGGCGATTTAGCGGTGAATGCGATCGCATACAACGGCGTCTTGATTATTAGCACCGTCCTCGGGCAAATCGTGTGGACAGCAGCGAATAGTCTCCTACTCGCTGCAGTGGTTGGAGCCGTTCTTCCGGTCTGGTTCCTCAAGCATATACAGTTCCTCGTATTTCTGAACAGCGAGTGAATTCACCGTGCCGGTCATACTTTCGGAGGAGGATATTTCCACACTCAGCATGATCCAACGACAGTCAAACCTAGGATATCAGGGGTGGATCAGTCAGGTAGAAGTGGCTCCCTGTCCAAGACAGAATATTGTCACCAGAAGAGCGTCAACCACGTGGGGGCCCTCCCGTGGACAGACCTCTCGAATCGGATCTATTCGGCCACTCTCTGTACTTCTCGCATCGATTGTTACGCTCACTCAGGTTCCCGTCGCGTCCGCCCACGGTACAACCGGAAGCGGTGGACTCTCGCAAGGACACGGTGTAATTATTGCTTTCGTTGGTGCCGTTATTCTCGGTGGATTCATCCTTCTCAAACGGACAGATCGGATTACGGCGACAACCGCTCTGTACGGCGTGTTCGCCGGTATCGCTATCACTGCACTCGGAGCCGTACTCTTCGAAGGGCTCTCCCCAGATCCGACATATACTGCGAGTTCGATGCCGTTCCCCCGAGCGTGGTATCAGCCACTGGCGCTGCTGAGTGGATTGGGCATCATGGTAGCGAGCTTCGTCGTTGGGTGGCTCCGCTGGCCATCCCGACCACGGTACACGTTTCTCGGCATCCTCATGGGATTGTGGATCTCGTACCCCTACCTCCTTCCAGGACTGGCAAGCGATACGCATCCACTCGGGTACGCAATCGTCCTCGGCACGCTAATCCTGGTCGGTTATGTCGTCTGGAAGGACGCAGGGAGTGTCATCCGCGCAGTCATGCGTGATCCGGTTGCGCGTCGCTTCGGCATCGGCGTCGGTGTCGTGTTAGCACTCTTTTTCGTCTCTATAACAGGCTACCTCTCGTTTTTCCCCGAGGAGGGCTTCCCCGAAGAGGTGACGGTCGTCGTTCTACCCGCAATCTATCAGCTAGTATCGTGGCCGACGCTCGAAATCGCGATTCCGCATCTCCCGTTCATACATATCCCGTTCTTCTTAGC
The DNA here is from genome assembly GCF_001488575.1 of Halobacterium hubeiense. Taxonomy (NCBI): domain Archaea; kingdom Methanobacteriati; phylum Methanobacteriota; class Halobacteria; order Halobacteriales; family Halobacteriaceae; genus Halobacterium; species Halobacterium hubeiense. Next base: position 37,507 of record NZ_LN831305.1, on the reverse strand, counting down.
CCTGTCACCCGGCCAGGTCATCGTCGTCGGGATGCTGAGCGCACTTATCGGATTAAACGCCGCTCTCATAGCCCGGCACTGGCGCGTCGAGGAACGAGCCGGCATGACCGAAGGGACCGCCGGAAGTGCTGCAATCGTCGGGACGTGTACCTGTGGCTGCTGTGGGCCACTCGTCGCGAAGATCGCGGTACTTGCTGCCGGGCCATCGATTGCCGCCCCTCTCTACTGGGTGTTCGTCGATTCGGCCTCGCCGCTCAGTGCAGTATTCATCGTTGGAAGCTTCGTCCTCTTCACCGGAAGTCTGATCTACTCGGTCCAAGCAGCCCGACAGCCCGATCAATCGGCTGCCATCATCCCGGCGGACTGAGGTAAGGTATCTACCGTGATCTCACGGTACCTAGGGGGTACAAATGTCTCAATATATGAAGGGGAAACGTCGTCAGTACGTGTTTTTGGTACTGGCAGCGGTACTGATCGTTGTCGGTACCCTCGCGACCGGCTTCCTCCCGTCGACCCCGTTCTACCAGATCTTCTCTGGAGCTATCATCGTCGCAGGCTTTGCGGTCGGGTACGCGGGCCTCAGTGTCTTCGAACTTCTCAAATGAAGCGATATGAACCGACTCCACCCGGTTACAGCAGGTATCTGCCGCTTCGCGGGGTTAGAGCCGCTACTCGGTAAGCAGGTCTCGAAACGAATTCGCCGCGAGGAGACCGCCGGTCGCCACGACCGCTCCCATCGCAAACACCGGATTCAGCAACCCCGTCGCCGCAAGGGGCATCGTGAGCCCATTGTAGAGCAGCGCTAGCCCGTTGTTCTGTTTGACACGCCGACGAGCTGCATCTGCGAGGTCGAACGTCGTCCCCACCGCTGCGAGGTCGTCATCGACGAGAGAAATATCCGCGGCATCGGACGCGAGTGCCGTTCCACCACCGAGCGAGATTCCCAGGTCTGCGGTCGCAAGAGCCGGTGCATCGTTCGTTCCATCACCAACCATCGTAACCTGTCCCCGGGACTGTAACCGCCGGATCGTCGCGGTCTTGCCTGCCGGCGGGACCCCCGCAAACACGTGATCGATGCCAGGATGACTGTCGAGAAAGTCAGTGGCAGCCTCGTCATCACCGGTCAGAACGACGATATCGATATCACGGTCATTCAGCTGCGTGAGTGTGTCATCCCAACCTGCCCGTGGTTCGTCGCCCACGACGATGACGCCCTCTGCATGACCGTCACGACCGACGACGACCGGAAGGTGACCGGTCGTTCGTGCCTCTGCGGCACGCGTCTCGATCCGCTCGCTAACCGACCACCCCAGTTCCGCGAAGAGATCGAGATTCCCTACGAGAACGCGCGTGTCCTCGACGACTCCTTCGACGCCGGTCGCGTGGCTCGTGAATTCAGTGATGTCCGCTGCGTACTCGTGGTCACTGCCATCGGCAACCCCCCCATCGGCTCTCGAGCGATCGCCCTCCTGATTCCTTTGTACAAACGTATTCACGATTGCGTCGGCCGCTGGGTGGGATGCTCGCTGTTCGAGGGCCGCGACGATTGCAAGCAGATCCGACGGTGCATCCGCCTCGAGGACATCCATCTGGCCGGTCGTGAGCGTCCCCGTTTTGTCGAAGACGACGACATCGACGTCCCGAAGGCGCTCGAAGACGGTCTCGTCGAAGATGACGATGCCCCGCTCTACCGCTTGTTCGATACTGGTTGCCACCGAGAGCGGGGTTGCCAGGCCAAGTGCCCACGGACACCCCACCAAGAGAACTACCAGCGCTGTCAGGACGGCGACGGGAATGCCAGCCCCCACCAGAAGCGACCCCAATCCAGCGAGTACCGCCCCACCGACGACGACCGGGATGATGACTGACGCGAGCCTATCGGCCTGCCGCTGGACACCGTGATCCCCACTCTGGAGATTCCAGACAGAGGTGATGAGGCGATCGATACTACTGGTTGTCTCATCGCTCACCGTGAGGACAGCAGCCCCATTTGTGACGATCGCCCCGCCGACGACCTCGTCCCCAGCTTGTTTCGATACCGGTAGCGACTCGCCTGTCACGATCGCTTCATCGACCGTGCACTCACCCTCAGCGAGAACACCATCGACTGGGATGCGTTCGCCCTCACGGACGAGAACCCGTTCCCCGGGTTCAAGACCGTGTACGTCGACCATCGTCGTCGTCCCATCGGCGCCATACCGCCTGGCTTCGGTGACGTGGGAGATAGTGAGATTAGTCAGGCGATCCATCGCTCGCTGCTTGCTCAGTGATTCGTAGAAGATGGCAGCCACCACACTCGCGGCAACCACGATTGTGAGATCGTAGAAAATATCGATCCGACCGAGGAGAAAGGCGATCGTACTGTACACGTAGGCACTCACGATGGGGAGTGCGACAAGCAGGTCCGTGTTCGGCTGTCGCATCTTCAGACTGACATATGCACCCTGTAACAGCGGAAGGCCGGTGAACACGAGGACGACACCCGTCAGAACGAGAAAGAGCGGCAGGATCAACAGGCCATCTCCACCGCCGATCCCGGACGCACTCGCGTACATATCGAGCGTCCCCTCACCAAAGAACGACGAGAGCTGCGCCGGATAGAGGAGGACCGCATACGGGAGGAGCATGAACGTCCCGAAAATGACGCCAGCAGCGTAACGAAATCCCAGCACCTCGTCAATCCCTCGTTCATTCTGCTCGTCCGACCGGCGCGACTGCCCGATTATAGTCGGTGCGTCATCGCTCCCTCCAGCACGGAGGGTTGCCGAATAGCCGAGTGTACTCAGGGTATCACAGAGAGTCTCCTTCGAGACGCGGTCAGGGTCGTATGTGATACGGATCGTCTCGGTGACGTAACTCGCCGCGGCGTCAGTGACGCCCTCGCAGCCTTCAGCAACCGATTCCAGAAACGCTTCACACGTCGCACAGTGCATTCCGTCGACCTGGAAGAAGGCCCGTTCCTCAGTCCCCGTTGGACGCGGATCTGCCTCGCGTTCGCCCGCTCTAGTTCCGGATTCATGTATAGTGCCGTCTGTCGGGGCCATCTGACTGTGAACCCCATCGCTACCGAGCCCTCGATGGACGTTTCGACAACCATCACAGCAGAAGACGATGTCGTCCTCAGCCACGACTCGATCGTCGGGGACAGCCCTACCACAAAGCGCGCACGGGGGAGATAGTGATTGAGATGAAGGCACAATTGATTACCACCTGCTGACAGCGGGCCGATCACAGCCACGGAGCCTCAACGGCGACCTCAGCCGAAAGGACATTACCGGAGATACAGATGCCTCGATATTAAACGCTATTCGGTGACGAGTATACTAGTAGATACCCTTGGTCCCAATCTCCGCCTCGGGGTACCAGAGAGAACACATGCCACCCCTCAAAAATTGAAAACAGACGGATGCACGATCTAACTGGGTTTCAGCGGGACATCTTGTACGTGATCGCCGGGCTCCAGGAACCTCACGGGCTCGCAGTAAAGGCCGAACTCGACGACTACTACGAACAGGAGATCAATCATGGGCGGCTCTATCCGAATCTCGACGATCTCGTCGAGAAAGGACTGCTCGAGAAGGGTGAACTCGACAAACGGACGAACGTGTACACGGTCACACAACGCGGGGTGCGGGAAATCAAGGCGCGACGTGAGTGGGAAAGCCAATATTTAGAGGACGTGAACGCACCCACGACGTCGTAGAACCAGGCAAGTAGAACTCAATATAAAAGCGGGACTGCTTTACCCACTTTCCACGAATACACAGTGAGATGGCTCGGCTCGTTTTCTATCACCACCCACAGGCCGAGAATTTCTCACTCAAATATAGCTCGGCATCGGTAGCAGAAATTCGTTCTCAGCGGGAGCGATCCGACGAGTCGACAAAGCTCATCGGGTATTCCTTCGAAACACCGGTCTATGTGCTCTACGAAGGCGATACAGATGTCGAATTAGCCCAAGACATCAACTTCGATCAGGAATGGTTGAGCGACCGTATTCGTGACCTTCCCCGTCCTGGGCAAGTTGTCGCCTTCCGGTTAGTGGAATTGCTCGAAGCTGCTGTCGATGTTCGAGATGAGGATGAGTTCCGACTCTACAAGGAGTTCGAACCACAAAAGATCCAGCAAGCCCTCAATCACGTATCTTGGGAAGCCCCACTTCCGACCGTCGCTGGAGAGGTGATGTCGAATTTGATTCTCCGACATTCCCTCCCGAATGCGAATCATCGAACTGGTATCGCGATGCTTCAGTTCTGTATTGAGAGTGTGGACCCGGATTTTGGGATGCCACGAACGCATGTCGACGACAATACCTGGCGAGAGTGGGTCGATCCCTACATCGTGGATTCCAAGCGGCTCATCACGGTCCGCCGGAACAACCTCCGTTTCAAGCAACTCGAAGAGCTGGACGTCGACCTCGTCGAACGGAAAGACGGGATCCAAATTCGATTAGCCGAGTTCGAGCTGGATATGCACTGGCGAGAGGCCCTTTCGAAGTACGCTGAGCAGCATGAATCCCACTGTACGGACTTTGCGCAGGCAGTCCTCCAACGTGCAGGACGGGACGATCTACTCGACCAGCAAGGGCCAACGAAACACGAGTTCATCACCTATCTGGAGGACGGACTCGTCGAACGGGACTTCAGAGAAATGTTCTGATCAGTCGCGAAGCTCGGCGACTGACTGACCAACCTCACGGACGTGTTCACTTCGCTCGAGGTCGAGTTCCTCGGCGAGGTAGTCAACCGTCTCTTCGAGGCTCATATTGGAAAGAAGTCCGTCAAGCGGTATAAACCTAGTGCTGACGCAGCAATGTAGCCCATCAGACGAGCGTCTGTGTATACCGAACTATGCACCCTTCGGAAAACTGTGGAACCGGTGACCGCGTAGCGATACCCACCGAAATTACGCAGTGTCGCCATTTGCTGTCCACCAACCGGACTCAATTGAAAGAAGCTCCGAAGCGTTCGGGAGCGTTTCAGTCTGCAGGTTGTGCGTCAGTCGCTGGTGTCCCGCCTGGAAGCTCGGGAATGGACAGGTCCACGCGGCGGAGCAGCTGGGCGTTGATCGCGACGATGACTGTACTCAACGACATCAAGAGCGCACCCACAGCGGGGGACAGCAGAATCCCAATCGGTGCCAACACGCCTGCTGCGAGCGGAATCGCGAAGACGTTGTAGCCGGCGGCCCAGACGATGTTCTCCTGCATCTTCCGGTAGCTCGCCTTACTGAGCTTCACCAGCCGAACGACGTCCATCGGGTTGTTCTGCACGAGAATAACGTCGGCCGACTGGACCGCGACGTCGGTGCCACTCCCGATCGCAATGCCGACGTCGGCTCGCGTCAGCGCCGGCGCGTCGTTGACGCCGTCGCCGACCATCCCCACGAGTTTGCCCTGGTCCTGGAGTTCCTGGACTTTCTCGTCCTTGTCTTGGGGTAGGACCTCCGCGAACACCGTGTCGATGCCCAGTTCGTCGGCGACAGCGTTGGCGACGTCCTGGGAGTCCCCAGTCAGCATCGCCACCTCGATGCCCAGATCGTGGAGCGCGTCGACGACGCGGAAACTCTCCTCGCGGATCACGTCGGCCATCGCGAAGGCGGCGATCAGCTCTCCGTCACGAACGAGATACACCACAGTCTGGGCGTTCTGACCGGCCTCGTCAGCGAAGTGCTGGAGATGGTCGGGAATTTCGCTATCGAGTTGGGCCAACAGGTTCGGGCCACCGACGTACACCTCGTTTCCGTCGACATTCGCCCGGACACCCTTGCCTTTAATCGCCTCGAAGGCTGTCGCGTCAGGAGTAGTTACATCTCGCTCGTCGGCGGCCTCACGGATCGCTCGGGCGATCATGTGTTCGGAGTCACTCTCGACGGCTGCCGCCAGCCCGAGCGCGTCGTCCTCGTCAACGCCGTCGACGGTCGCCATATCCACGACGCCGTGTTCACCCTCAGTAAGCGTCCCTGTCTTGTCGAAGATGATGGCATCCAAGTTCCGCGCGTCCTCCATCGCAATTCGGTCGCGGACGAGCATCCCGTTGCGCGCTGCAAGTGAGGTGTTGATCGCGACGACCAGCGGGATGGCGAGCCCGAGGGCGTGTGGGCAGGCGATGACGAGCACCGTCACGACTCGCTCGATGACCGTCGCGTCGAACGAGACTGCGACCGTCCACGCAATCGCGGTCACGACTGCCGCCCCGAGCGCGACGTAGAACAGCCAGCCGGCCGCCCGGTCGGCCAACACTTGCGTCTTGGACTTGCTCTGTTGAGCTTCCTCGACGAGGCGCATGATGCCCGCGAGTGTTGTCTCCTCGCCCGTCGCACCGACGCGAACACGGAGACTGCCGTCGCCGTTGATGGTGCCGCCGATGACCTCGTCGCCAGGCTCTTTCGAGACGGGCTTGGACTCGCCGGTGATCATCGACTCGTTGACGTCGGAGTCACCCTCCTCGACGGTGCCGTCAGCAGGGACACTCGCGCCCGGCCGGACGAGCACGAGATCGCCTTCCGAGAGCTCACTGACGGGAACTTCTTCGGTCTCCCCGTCGTCGGTGATACGCTCGGCGGTGTCTGGCATCAGTTTCGCCAGTTCGTCGAGCGCGCTGGAGGCCCGCCGGACCGACCGCATCTCGATCCAGTGGCCCAGCAGCATGATGTCGATCAGCGTGACGAGCTCCCAGAAGAACGCCGACTGCGTCGGGAAGACCACGCTCGCGAGGCTGTAGACGAACGCGACGGTGATCGCCATCGAGATGAGCGTCATCATCCCCGGCGACCGATCTTTCAGCTCCGGTACCGCCATCTGGAGGAACGGCATCCCACCGTACGCGAAGACGATGACCGCGAAGACGGGGTTGATCCACTCGCTGCCCGGGAACGCGGGGACGGAGAACCCGAGCCACTCCTGCAGCATTTCGCTGTATAGCAGGACTGGGATCGACAGGAGCGTCGAGACGAAGAAGCGCCGGCGGAACATCTGCTCGTGGCCCTTGTGCATCCCGCCATGCCCCTCACCGTGGCCCTCATGGGAACCGTGGTCGTGTCCTTCGCCCTCGTGTCCAGCGTGCTCGTGCTGCTCGTCGAGCACTGTCTCACTCTCCGCAGCAGGGTGTGCCTCTTCTTCCAGTAGGTCCTGTTCTACCCGCTGCTCGTCCGACTCGGCGTCCGATTCATCCTGCTCGCCGTGTTCGTGCTGGTGACTGCTGTCGTCCTGCTGGTGTTCCCCTCCAGGGAGATTCTCATTTGTATCTTTGTGGTCGTCCATAGCCCATATTCTCTGTAGAGGTGGATCCGCTGGCCCCCTGAATCTTCCCCACTGAACTGTACAGCAGGACCAGCGTAGCGAAGCTTCAAAGACAACGGTTGGCCGTTGTCTCGGAGTGGTCCGCGCGATTCTCAGGCGTAAGCGGTGTACCCGGCGTCTTCGACGGCCTCCACGAGAGCTGTGACATTTGCCTCACCATCGACGCTCGCCTGTTCGCTCTCCCTGTCGACGGTCACGTCAGTCACGCCGGATACCTCTTCGAGGGCCTCTTCGACCGTCTGCTCACAGTGACCGCACGACATTCCTTCCACGGTGATGGTCGTCGTCATACAGAGGTACATACGGCTCCCTCTCTTTAGCGGATTTCCCCTTCGATTATACTGGTCTCTTGGGGGTCAAACTTTAGATTCCAAGTGATACGTGCAGCCGAAACGAACCAAATTTCAGATTCAGCAACTGACGATGCGGGAAGACTCAGGTACCGTTGTGGCGCTCCAGATACGTCTTCGCCGCTAAAAAGACGTATAGTGCGCCGATAGCCCGAATACCCGAGCGGAATCGCTCGTTCCATTCGACCGACTCCGGACGCTCGTACAGGAACGCGGTGGCAAATCTTCGATACAGATCGGGAAACAGGAAGACGATAGCGCCGAACACACCGGTAAGATTCATCAGCCACGCGTATGCTCGCCCATTGAGGAGGGAAATCGCAGCTATCAGAACGCCCTCAGACCGGATAGCTGGGCGGACCCACCCTCTCACTGTTCCCCCGCTTCGATTCGCAATCGCAAGTTTCTCGAAGAGACTGACGATTTTGTCCGGGAACAGCGCTGAGAGAGCGCCAAGGACACCCACGAGTGTTCGAATCATACGATACTGTACGACCGGTACGGACATAATTCCCGCTGCGACCCTACACTGGTGAGAATAAGGGGAATCCGAACAATAGCGACTTCGAATGAGGAACAACGCCCAGAGGCCGCTTCTCGAATGAACGTCCCGAATCCTCAGGGGTTCGGGGCATACAGGGCGTAGAGAATCGACAGCATCCCGGCGGCGGTGACGAGTGCTGCGACGAATCCTGCTTCGAAAATCGACACTTGGAGGAGTTCGAAGAGCACGCCCTCGAGGAGGCCGCCGAGCCCGACCAGCGCGAAGCCAGCCGCGACGTACAGGAGTAACTGCGTGTGATGCCGTTGGTATCCGCGATAGGCCTGGTAGGCGATCACCAGCGCCAGGGCGGTCGTGAACAGCTTGCCGATGACGAATAACGTGTGTTCCATGAGTCAGTCTCCCCGCATTTCCTCGAAGATGGACGTAATCCGGTCGGCGGGGTCCGGCCGAACATCGATCTGCACGTCGAAGCCCTCTGCTTGGAGGAGTACTTCGACACGCTCGAGTCGCGCCTCGTACTCGCTGTAGTGCCGTCCGCCGGGGTCGACGTGCGTGTACTCCTCGAGGAGGCCCTGCTCGACGAGGCGGGTGACACGCCGCGAGACGGTCGGGCGTGACATATCGCATTCCTCGCTGAGCTCCTTCGCGGAGAGTCGGTCGGTCTTCGTCGCCACGAGGATGTTGCGGGCGTACTCGTCGTCGAGTGTGGCGAAGATGTCCGACGGGTCGGCCTCCTCAGTCACACGTCCGTACTCGCTACAGGAGGGTAATATAGCCCGCCGGTTTTCTGACTCAGAACGCCGGCTCGCTATTATATCGTCTCTACCCGCCTACTGATAGTTGAAGGTGCAATAATTATGTCCACACTCGACTCCGGCATGAACCAGCTTGAGAGCAGAGTCGGCGGCCTGACCGTCGGCGGGAAAGTCCACAGCCTCAGCGCGTGGTTCGTGCTGGCGCTCCGTCTCATGATGGGCTACGCGTTCGCGTACTCCGGGTTCACGAAGATCACCGGCGAGTTCGCGGCCGGCGGCTACCTCTCGAACGTTGCGGCGACGAACGGCAACCCGCTGGCGGGCCTGTTCGCGTGGATGGGTTCGACGCCGTGGTTTGTCGAGTTCGCGAACGTCGCCGTGCCGTACGGCGAGCTGTTCATCGGCCTCGGCCTCCTCGTCGGCGCGTTCGTCCGCCTCGCGGCGTTCTTCGGCGCGCTGATGATGCTCATGTTCTACTTCGGGAACTGGGACATGGGTCACGGGTTCATCAACGGTGACTTCGCGTACATGCTCGTGTTCCTCGCGGTCGCCGCGTTCGCCGCGGGCCGCATCCTGGGCCTCGACCAGTACATCGAGAACTACGACGTCGGCGGCGAGACGCTCGTCGAGCGCTATCCCGCCCTCGAATACATCCTCGGCTAACCACGCCGAGACCTTTGGGAGTACAACAATGCAAAATCCAATTCAAGCACGCGGGATTCGTTCTCTGGGATTCATCGTCGTTGGGGCACTGACTCTGGCCGTCGTCGCCGGGATGGTTCTAACGCACGCGACCGTCCCGGATGCAATGATGTGGGGGTGGCACGACAGTATGTGGAACGGCGGCCATATGGCCGGCTGGGGTGGCTGGGGCTGGGGGATGATACTGTTCGGGCTCCTGTGGATGGCACTTCTGATCGCCCTCCCAGTCTACGCCGTTTACTGGCTGACAACGCGGTCCCCTACGGACGGCCATACTGATGACAGCGCACTCGCTGTTCTCCAAGAACGGTACGCTCGTGGCGAAATCGACGACGAGGAGTTTGATCACCGTCGCGCCCGCCTGGTGTCCGACGACGATCGTTTCTGACCGCGTTGGTGTTACTGTCTGAGGAGGCGTCTGAGGACGTAGTGGAGGATTCCGCCGTGTTCGATATAGGTTACGGCGGCCGGCGTGCCGACCTGTGCTGTGACCGGGAACTCGACAGTCGACCCGTCCGCACGCTCGGCGATAACGGTCAGTTCGTCCATCACGTCGAGCCCGTCATCGAGGCCGTGGATCGTGAAGACCTCCGACCCATCCAGACCGAGAGATTCCCACGAGTCGCCATCATCGAACTGCAGGGGAAGCACACCCATGCCGACGAGGTTGTCGCGGTAGATGCGCTCGTAACTCTCGGCGATGGTTGCGCGGACACCGAGCAGGTCCGTTCCTTTCGCCGCCCAGTCCCGGCTAGACCCAGTTCCGAACTCCTCGCCAGCCATCACGACGAGCGGTATCCCCTCGTCCCGATAGCGGCGACTGGCTTCGAACACCGTGGTTTGTTCGTCGGTCGGGTGGTGGATCGTGTAGCCACCCTCGACGTCGTCGAGCATCTCGTTCTCGATTCGGACGTTGGCGAACGTCCCCCGCATCATCACCTCGTGATTGCCCCGACGTGCGCCGTAGGTGTTGAACTCGTGTGGCTCGACACCGTGATCGAGCAGCCACTGACCTGCGGGGAGGTCGGGACCGAACGGGCCGGCTGGACTGATGTGGTCGGTCGTAACGGTATCGCCGAGCGTCAGTAGACAGCGTGCGTCCTCGATATCGGCGACGCCGGGTTTCTCTACCGGGAAGTCCTTGAAGAACGGCGGTTCACGGATGTATGTCGAGTCCTCATCCCACTCGTAGACGTCACCCGTGGGCGCGTCGAGAGCAGCCCATCGCTCATCGCCCTCGAACACGGAGGCGTACTTCTCCTCGAACATCTCCGGAGAGACGTTCTCGTGGATTGCGGCCTGCACGTCCGCTGCGTCCGGCCAGATGTCCGCCAGATAGACTGGGTTACCCTCATCGTCAGTGCCCAGCGGCTCGTGTTCGAGATCGATGTCCATCCGCCCTGCGAGCCCGTAGGCGACGACGAGCGGCGGGCTCGCGAGGTAGTTCGCGCGGATCTTCGGGTGGATACGCGCCTCGAAGTTCCGGTTCCCGGAGAGAACGCTCGTCGTCCAGAGGTCGTGGTCGTCGATTGCCTGCTCGATGGGATCGGGAAGCGGCCCAGCGTTACCGATACAGGTGGTACAGCCGTAGCCGACGACGGCGTACCCGAGCTCTTCGAGATACGGAAGCAGCCCCGATTCTTCGAGATACTGCGTGACGACACGGCTACCCGGTGCGAGACTCGTCTTGACGTACGGCGGGACGTCTAGGCCTTTCTCGACGGCGTTCTGGGCGAGCAGTCCAGCAGCGATCATCACCGACGGGTTCGACGTGTTCGTACAGCTCGTGATGGCGCTGACGAGGACGTCTCCGTGTCCGATTTCGACCGTCTCACCGTCGAGGTCGACCTCGACACGTTTGGTTAACGGGTGCAGTTCCGATTCGGGTTCGACCTGAACGCCACCGTCGGTCTCCGCATCAGCTGCACCACCCTCACCGAGCCACCGCTGCAAGGCGTCCTCGTCGACATCATCGAGGTCGTCCTCGAACTCCCCGTGGAGAAGTCCCCGGAAGCTCTGTTTCACGTCCCCCATCGGAATCCGGTCCTGTGGCCGCTTGTGTCCGGCCAGACTCGGTTCGACTGTCGAGAGGTCGAACTCGACGACCTCAGTATATTCTGGTTCCTGTTCCCCGAACAGCCCTTGGGCTTCGAGGTACTCGCGAACGAGGTCGACGTGGTCGGGATCACGCCCGGTGAGTTCGAGATACTCGAGCGTCTGCTCGTCGACCGGGAACATACTGATCGTCGAGCCCTGTTCGGGCGCCATATTGGCGATCGTGGCCCGGTCGGGGACTGTGAGATTCTCCACACCGGGACCGAAGAACTCCACGAACCGGTCGACGACGCCGACCTCGCGGAGTCGTTCGGTGATGTGGAGCACGAGATCCGTAGCCGTCGCGCCCTCGGGTAATTCGCCTTCGAGACGGACGCCGACGACCTCGGGGAGTTTCATCGTGACCGGTTGACCGAGCATCGCCGCTTCCGCTTCGATGCCGCCGACGCCCCAACCGACCACACCGATGCCACCGATCATCGGGGTGTGGCTGTCCGTGCCGACGAGCGTGTCCGGCAGGAGCCAGTTCTCGCCGTCTTGCTCGCGGGCGTGGACGACCCGACCCAGATGTTCGAGATTCACCTGGTGGACGATACCGGTCCCCGGCGGGACGACGTTGAAGTTCTCGAAGGCGTTCTGCGCCCACTTGATCGCGCGATACCGTTCGGCGTTTCGCTCGTACTCCAGTTCGACGTTCTTCTCGTAGGCGTCCTCGGAGTCGAAGTAGTCGACCTGGACGCTGTGGTCGATCACGAGATCAATAGGAATCTCCGGTTCGACCAGGGTGGGATCTCGGTCTTTGCGGTCGACCTCGGATCGAAGGGCCGCCAGGTCGACGACTGCGGGTACACCGGTGAGATCTTGCAGGACGACTCGTGATGGAGAGAACGGAACCTCTGCGTCCGGTACGTCTGGCTTCCAGCCAGCAGCATTCTTGACATCCGCTGCAGTAACAGTTTCGCCGTCGGCGTTCCGGAGCACCGACTCAAGCAGAATACGGATGCTCACAGGGAGCGTGTCGAGGTCACAGAGCCCCTGCTCTTCGAGTGCTCGAAGATCGGCCATCTTGTACGTCGTCCCGTCGACGTCGAGCTCGCGGACGGCATCGAACGGAAGTGTATCAGTCATAGTATCTACACCTGGGATTGGCAGTCGTATCAATCCCTCTCCGAATCCGATTCGACGAGAATCGGGATTTGTTACGCAGAGGCATCGTATCCAGCGTCTTCGACCACAGTCACAAGCTCATCCCGTTCAGCGGACCCCTCGACCGTCGCGGATTCTGAGTCACGATCCGCAGTAGCGGACGTAACCCCCTCAACTTCTTCGAGTGCCTCTTCGACGGTCTGCTCGCAATGTTCACAGGTCATTCCTTCGACGGTGATTGTCTGAGTCATATCCATTCGTAGATAGGGGCGAGTATTCTATGTGGTTTTCTGCTTAGAATCCAATGTTGTCGCAGCCCTAGATCACCGATTTCGAAGGTGTGTTGTGGGCAACAATAATGTATCCTGCGAGACGAAGCGGTCGTATGCGCGATTTGGATGAAACCGACTTAGAAATCCTCTCGTTACTCGCTGATGACGCCCGCCGCCCGTTCAGCGATATTGGCGAGGAGGTCGACTTGTCGGGGCCAGCCGTTTCTGACCGGGTAAAGCGATTACAGGAAGCTGGCATCATTAACAACTTCACGATTGACGTCAACCGGGCTCATCTCCGAGCTGGTGTACCGGTATTTATTCAGGCCGAAATCGGCTCAGCGTCGTTGGAGGCCGCCCGCGAGCGGGCTCGAGAGTCAGATGGCGTTGAACACGTCTTCACGACCTCCGAAGGAGATCTTTGGTTCTATGCCCGTGTTGAAGCCCAGAACGTACGTCAGTGGGTAGATGGACTCTTTAACGAGATCGATGTAGCAGATTACACCGTCACACTAATTGACGAGCTTGAATGGACGCCGTCCGTTGATGGCGTCGAATTTGCACTCACCTGTGCTGAATGTAACAATACCGTTGATAATCAAGGTGAAACGACGAGAATCGACGGAGAGATCTATCACTTCTGTTGTCCGTCCTGTCTCACACGGTTCGACGATCGGTATCAGCGACTCGAAGAGGGAGCGTAACGCCGTCTTTGGAATCCAAATTTTCCTGCAGTCGAAACCCCGCCTCTCGAAGCAGTAAATCGCCTAAACCTAGACCCCGTATAGTAGAACAAGCATGACAAGCCAAACAATCCATCTTGATATCACGGGAATGTCCTGCGCCAACTGTTCGGCGACGATCCAGGACACTCTCGAATCGCTCGACGGGGTATCGGAGGCGGATGCGAACTTCGCCACCGACGAGGGTTCCGTCACCTACGACCCTGAAGAGGTATCGCTCAAAGAAATCTACGACGCGATCGACGAGGCCGGGTACGGCGCAGTCTCTGAGACGGTAACGATTGCCATCTCCGATATGACCTGTGCCAACTGCGCCGAGACCAACCAAACCGCTCTTGAAAATATTCCGGGCGTCGTTAATGCGGAGGTCAATTACGCAACCGACGAAGCACAGGTCACCTACAATCCTGCGGAAGTATCTATTGGTGCGCTGTACGATGCTATCGAGGAGGCTGGCTACTCGCCCGTCCGCGAAGATGGTGCCGACGAAGAGTCGGGCCAGGACGCACGAGATGCCGCCCGTCAAGCCGAAACTCGGAAACAACTCAGGTTGACCCTCTTTGGGGCAGTGTTATCGGCACCGTTGCTCTTCTTCCTCATCGACAATTATCTGCTCGGTGGCGCGATCGTCCCTGAAGCCGTCTTCGGTGTGGAACTTGGCTGGGTTGAGTTCCTCCTCGCCACGCCGGTACAGGCGATCCTCGGCTGGCCGTTCTATAAGAACTCGTACAAGGCGATCGTGAAGAACGGCCGCGCCAATATGGACGTGCTGATTGCGATCGGTTCAACAACGGCCTATCTATACTCTGTGGCAGTCCTTGCTGAACTCATTGCAGGTGGACTTTATTTCGACACGGCAGCCCTCATCCTCGTGTTCATCACGTTGGGTAACTATCTCGAAGCTCGGTCGAAGGGCCAAGCGGGTGAGGCCCTCCGAAAGCTCCTCGAAATGGAAGCCGAAACGGCGACCATTGTCCGCGAGGACGGCAGTGAAGAAGAAGTTCCACTCGAAGAGGTCACAACTGGTGACCGGATGAAAATTCGTCCAGGTGAGAAGATTCCCACTGACGGTGTCGTTGTCGACGGTCAGTCTGCCGTCGACGAGTCAATGGTCACTGGCGAATCTGTGCCTGTCGAGAAAGAGGAGGGCGATGAGGTCGTCGGCTCGACGATTAACGAGAACGGCGTCCTTGTCGTGGAGGCGACGAAGGTTGGAGAAGACACGGCCCTCCAACAGATCGTCCAGACAGTCAAGGAGGCCCAGTCGCGCCAGCCCGACATCCAGAATCTCGCCGACCGCATCTCCGCGTACTTCGTGCCTGCGGTCATCGCGAACGCCCTTCTCTGGGGTGTCGTCTGGTTCCTGTTCCCCGAGGCTCTCGCTGGCTTCGTCGACTGGCTCCCGCTGTGGGGTCAGGTTGCTGGCGGCCCGGCCCCGGTCGGTGGGACCGTTTCAGTCTTCGAGTTCGCGATAATTGTCTTCGCGTCCTCGATCCTCATCGCCTGTCCCTGTGCGCTGGGGCTGGCGACGCCCGCAGCGACGATGGTCGGGACGACGATTGGTGCCCAGAACGGCGTCCTGTTCAAGGGCGGTGACATCCTCGAACGCGCAAAAGACGTCGACACGGTCGTCTTCGACAAGACGGGCACCCTCACGGAGGGTGAAATGGAACTCACCGACGTGGTCGTCTTTGATAGCGATGGAAATGTGGTGACTGACGGTGGCGAGCCGACCCCAGATGGTGGACAGCTCAGCACCCGTGAGCGCCTCTCAGAGGATGATGTGCTTCGACTGGCGGCGATAGCTGAAAGCGGCAGCGAACACCCGCTCGCCCGTGCAATCGTCGAAGGGGCCGAAGAACGCGGCCTGGACGTGACTGAGCCTGACGACTTCGAGAACGTTCCGGGCCACGGGATCAAAGCAGTCATTGGTGACAGCGAGGTGCTGGTCGGCAACCGCAAGCTGCTGCGGGACAACGGGATCGACCCCTCTCCCGCTGAGGAGACGATGGAACGCCTCGAGAACGAGGGGAAGACGGCGATGCTGGTCGCCTACGAGGGGGAGCTCGTGGGTGTGGTCGCCGACGCCGACACAGTGAAGGAAAGCTCCAAGCAGGCTGTCACAGCACTCCAAGAGCGGGGAGTTGACGTGATGATGATTACGGGCGACAACGAGCGAACTGCCCGTGCGGTCGCTAAACAGGTGGGTATCGACCCGAAGAACGTCCGCGCAGGAGTCCTTCCTGAGGACAAGTCCAACGCGGTCGACAGTATTCAAGACGAGGGCCGGCAGGCGATGATGGTCGGTGACGGCGTCAACGACGCTCCGGCACTCGCGGTCGCACACGTCGGGACAGCAATCGGCTCCGGCACCGACGTCGCCATCGAAGCTGCAGACGTCACGCTGATGCGAGACGACCCGCTCGACGTGGTAAAGGCGATCCGAATCTCAGACGCGACACTCCAGAAGATCAAACAGAACCTCGTGTGGGCGCTCGGTTACAACACGGCGATGATTCCGTTAGCGTCGCTCGGCCTCCTCCAGCCCGTGCTCGCTGCAGCAGCAATGGCGTTCTCGTCGGTGTCGGTGCTGACGAACAGTCTCCTGTTCCGGCGGTACACCCCCGATCACGACTACAAGCTCTTCGGATTTCTTCGCTAACCGTCACCTCTAGATCAATGTCGAATATTTCCCGGCACACGGTTCGAAGGTACCTCGTCGAGACAGCCAGTAGCGAACCGACATACCTCCGGGCTCGCGAGATTGCCAGCGACCTCGACGGATCTCCCAAGGCAGTCGCGCAGTATCTCAGCCAGCTCCAGGACGAACTCACAATCGTTTCACTCGAACAGTGGGGGCGCTCGAAAAGCACGACGTGGCGATTGGAGGTGAACGGGTCGTGAGTACTGTCACCCGCCGCGTCGAGACTGTCCTTCCGGAGACCGGCTCACGCGAGTGGTGGGCGCTGTACCTGCTGGCCCCGCTCGTCCTCCTCGGTGGGGGCATCCTCGTGTTTCCGACGTTGGTCTACGACCGGTTCATCTGGCAGTATCTCTGGGGACCAGTCGTCGCCGATGCGGCCGGTCAGCCAGTCACGCACGAGGGGGTTCGTGCTGTCCAGGGCTACAACGCGGTGAACACGGTAATCTACCTCGCGGCAGTCGTATACAGCCTCCCCGGACTACGTGCGTATCTCGACCAACTCGACGTCACGTTCGACGCACGACTGGCCTACGGGTTCGCTCCGATCATCATCGCAGGTGGGGCGATGCGCGCCCTCGAGGATCTCGGGCTGCTCGGGGACTACGCGGTGTGGTTCATCACGCCATCGATTTACATCGTCGTCACCGCTGTCACCATCCTCGCGCTCGGTGTCGGTGCACTCTTGCGTGACCAAAATATCGGATCTATCCCGCTAACAGTCGGGCTCGTCGGGTCGGTGTGGGCTGTCGGGGCCGTCTGGTGGGCTGTTTGGCACGGCCTCTCGACATCGACCCCACTCCGCCTATGGGTTCCTGTCGCGACGACGGGGATAGCGCTCGGCGTAACCGCACTCTACTACTGGGGCGCGAGTTTCGTCAATATCACACACCTTCGACACCCGCTAATTCTGCTGGCCGTTTTCGGCCAGTTGTGGGACGCTGCGCAGAATCTCATCGGTGTGACGTTCCTCGGCTACTCCCCAAAGCTGGTCGTGACGAATCTCGTGTACCAGGCGACTGGATTCTCCGGATCGACGTTCGTGCTGAAACTCGTCGTGACTGTCGGCATCGTGTGGTATCTCGCCGATGCGAAAGAGGAGATGAATCACACGTGGTGGTGGCTTATGACGTTCTTCATCGGAGCGATCGGACTCCCGATGGGCGTTCGTGGGTCACTTCGGATGCTGTTGGGAGCTTAACGATGGCCTCAAAGATTGGCAAAAACCGATGACACGAACGTCCAAAATTGCGGTAATAGGTGGAGGGATGGCCGGGCTTGCAGCAGCTGCTGGATTCGACGACGCTGGATTCGTCGTCGAACTATATGAGCGGCAGTCCTACGATAGCAAACGCGTTAATTGCGGAGAAGCGATGACAGCGGTATCGAAGATCCCACTCGAGCCGACTGTAGAGAACGGCTTTCTCAATCCGCTGCCAGCGATGGAAGTGGAGGTGTATGACGGAATCGACGCCGATCGCCACCGCACTGGAGCCGGCACCTTTCCTGCTGCGGATACATATATAACGGACCGAAATGTCGTTGAGCAGTCCTGGGCAGAACAACTCTCAGAGAAGGGTGTTGACATCCACGAAAACCAGTCTATCACACGGACAGATTTCCACGAGTTCACCGATGAGTATGATCTCGTCGTTGATGCAACCGGTCAGCCATCACTCTCTAGTAAAGCGCTCGGAACAACCAACGAGTATTCAGGATATATGGTAGCGCTTAACAGTGATGTCGAAGGGGACTTCACCGAGTTGTACCCGAACAGCCGGATAATTCTGGAGAACTATACAGGGTACTCGTGGGCATTCCCGAAGACATCGCAACGAGCCAACGTTGGTATCGGCTGGACGGTCAGTGACCGGCCTAGTGATTATATGAAGGCATTGAGGGAAGCCTGTAAGCGGAATGGGTGGCCAGTCCCGTCGCAGGAACGGACGAACGTCGCAATCATTCCCGAGGGACCAAGCCTTGATCCCGACAGAACCTATCTACCGGAGCATTCCGTCGTACGGGTGGGTGATGCTGCAGGTATCGCAAACCGACTCACCGGAAAGGGGATCTCACAGGCCGTTGAATCGGGATTCTTGGCCGCAGAGTTGGCTAACAGCGGCCAATTACACAATTTTCCTGACAGTTTATATCAGAGGATGAAAACGGAGTACATTTTCGCCACAGTTGTGAGATACTTTCTTGAAACTCGTAATCCCAAGGTTCTGGGAGCAGCAATTCGTGCCGCTGCCGGGATCGATATTGAAGACGTTGACCGGTCTCCGAGTACAGTTCTACTGCGTCTCCTCCGCCACCCTGTTTTGTTTGCCCGTATTTTCTCGAGACGACGAGTTTTAAACCGTGTCTATGGAGGAATGACTAACCAATGGGAGTTGATTAATTGACATCCGCTCGAGTTAAATTCTCAGAATCTGTTAGCTACTGGGAGGATCGGTAAGTACAGAGGATTAAATCAGCAAATGGAGTCCCTCAAGCGAATTTTCCGAGATCCAGAATTCGGTGGGCTCGGCTTCATCAGTGTTCCCGCTTACACGCCCCAGCACACAATCAGTCCGTAGAGGGTGACCGAATTCCTTCTTGAGAATCATCCAACTCACCTCGGATATCCGCGTTCCTGAAATGAGCCCCGACTCTTAGAAATCACGAACACCATCAATCTTTTTTACTACATCTGACAAAATCAGCCGTGAGGTGAAGTATGCCATGTCAACTCAATCCATCCGTACGAATTTTCTCGGAACCGAGACGTCGTTCTCGGTCTCGGGAGCCTGGTTGTCGTATTGGATCCTGCTGCTCCGGCTGACCGCCGGGTGGTGGATGCTCCACGCTGGCCTTGACAAAATCTGGGCGTGGCCCTTCGACGCCAGCTGGTTCGTCGGCGGAGCCGCTCAGGGCACGATTCTCGCCCCCTTCGTCACGCCGTTCAGCGACGGCATCCTGTTGGCGTTCGTCAACGTGGCGGTACCGCTTGGGCAAACCGCCATCGGTCTCGGGCTGATACTCGGTGTCCTCACGAGGACCGCCGCCTTCTTTGGTGCCTTCATGATGCTGTTCTTCTACTTCATCAACGGCTACGGTGGCGGCTGGGCCAACGGTATGGTCACGGGTGAACTCCTTGGGATCATGGTCTTCGGAACCATTGTGGCACTTGGAGCGGGCGGCGTCCTGGCAGTCGATAACCGCCTGCGTGAGATGGAACTGTTCGAGAACACGCGATTACGGAAACTCCTCGGGTGACTACCAATGAGTGACTTATCAACGGCAGACCAAATCGCCATGTACGTCGGCGGTGGCCTGGTTGTCTTGGGCGTCGTCGTGATCGGCCTGCTCGACATGCTACTGGGAGCCGGGCACCCAGTCGATAGCGAGGGAGCAATCGAACACGCTGCAGTGGTCCCCATCGACATTAGGGCGGGCATCATCCTGCTCGGCTTGGTGATTTGGGGACTCGTCGCCGTTTACAAGTTTGCCGCAGGGTCGGCACCGTCGGGATCGACTACGGGCCAAACCCCATCCGGCATGGACGACTAGTTCAACAACTCAGTCCGTGGAGCCATTTGCCAGTTAACTTTTCGCGTTGCTCGCACTAACGTCCATCTGATGCACCTAAACGTGAAGACAAACACGATTTTTAGGAGTAGCCCTGTCGTTTCTTGGTTTTCCTTCTGGTCAGTACGCGCGCTTTATTCAGCAGAACGAACTTAACACTCTTTGGTTTGGTAGAAGAAACGGGGATTAATACGCAATTAGAATTTCCGAATTTAAGACTGAAATTAGTATATTACAAATAATATTTCAATATAGCCTTGACTTCCGATTCTGGTTTGTCTTTCGAAGAAAGGTGTACGGGTGTTTTTTCAATTCAGCTGTCCTTCGGTTAATCGTTAGAACGGGGTAATCTGCTTCCTCGATCACTTGAGCTGCGACGCTTCCCTGTAATAGCCGACGAATGCCAGTCAATCCTCGTGTCCCCATTGTAACAAGGTCGATGTCAGTCACCTCAGTGTATTTGAGAATCTCCTGCTGAGGTTGACCAAAGCTCAACGTAGTTCGGACAGGAACGTCCAAGGTCGCTTCCTTCTCCGTAATGTCCTCCAAGAGCCGAGTTCCCCGCTGTTCCCAAGAGTCAGTGACCTCTTCCCACGTGAATCCAGGCCGACTCGAATAGGACTGTTCGGAAATGATAAAAAGTCCATGTAGGGTTGCATCATACCGTTTAGCAATTTGTAGCCCATGTTTGAAGGCCACAGATGCCTCGTCGTATCCATCCGTAGGCACGAGAATATCTGTGAACTGACTAGTAGATAACTCTCCTACCGGATCAGAGGGATCCATATCAGGTATCGTCAAGACAGGAAGGGTCTTCACTGCTCGTGATTGTCGTGTGGTGGATCGTGACCCATAGGTTTAGAATTGGTTCAGACTCCAGTATTTATATAGGACACAGATAGGAATCCGTTGGTATACTCGAACGATAGTTCGGGATTGTGAGGTACTAACCGTTGATTGTGGAGTCAGAAAAGCCAAACCGTGCAGCACGGCTCAAATCGCTATGTATCCCGACTTTGGATTGCTAAGAACAAATTGCTTGATTCAGGCCCTCGTACCATTGATGTGGGGTGAAACCGAATGGCAACTGATCCAGTCTGTGGAATGGACGTCGATGAAAGTGATCCGGCGGCCACAGCTGAGTACGACGGTCAGACGTACTACTTCTGTGCCGAGGGCTGCAAGGAGACGTTCACCTCGACACCGGAGGAGTACGTCTAACCGTCACACCCCACACCTGCGTCGTAGCTCCCCCACACCCACCCCCATTCCGCCTTTCGATGACCCAACCAGAACTTGACGACACGGATCGCGAAATCCTCCGTCTTTTAGCGGAGAACGCGAGACGACCCTACAGCACTATTGCTGAGGCTGTAAATCTTTCACCCCCGTCCGTTTCAGCACGCGTCCGTCAGTTGGAGCAAGAAGATGTCATTCGTCGATTCACCGTTGATCTCGACCTCACACAGTACGAAAACCGGATACACGTCATGGTACGCCTCCAGCCTGAGCTCGGAAAGACGGATTCTCTTCGAGAATCGATCCTCGAGACCCCAGCCGTAGAACACGTATTCACAACTGCGGAGGGCGAAATCGTAGCTGTTGCGACGCCGCCGCGGAATACAGTCGGAAACTGGGCGCAGCAATATCTACCACTGACTGACGTGCGGCGATACGACGTACAACTGCTGTCGAACGCTGCTCAATCAGCGTATGCCGAGGGGACTGAATCCGCACTCAAATGTGCAAATTGCGGAACCACTGTCGGTGAAGACGGACTAGCCACCCGTGTCGGTGGTTCACTCCAGCAGTTTTGCAGTGAGAACTGTGAAACAACGTATAGGGAACAGTATACAGAAAGTCAAGAGAAATCTGATGCTTAGAGTCTAGCATTAGCTGTATACTCAATTCCTGATTGCTTACGAGTTTGCTGCAAATAGTTTTGATTTGAAACAGTAATCGCAGTGAATTAGAAGCGTGTGTATACACCTATGGAAGCGTCCACAACCACCAAAGGAGAAGCTACAAGCAACAAGGTACTCGTCCGTGCTAATGAGATTGAAAAAACGTACGGATCGAGTTTTCCATTTACGCGGTCAGTGACCGTCCTCACCGATGCCGATCTCGAAATTCGGACGGGGGAAATCGTCGGGATCGTCGGCGCGAACGGGTCGGGCAAATCCACGCTCATGAACATCCTCGTCGGTGTCCTCGAACAGGATTCCGGAACAGTCGAACGGACGGGAACCGTTGGCTGGTGTCCACAGGAACCACTGCTTTACGACCGCTTGACGGTCGGAGAGACGTTCCGACTGTTCGGTTCCGGATACGGAATGACCGCCGAAGAAATCGACGAGGCCAAACACCGCTTGGCGTCGAAACTCGATTTCGAGCAGTACCTTGACTACCGAATCGACCAACTCAGTGGTGGAAACCGGCAGAAAATCAATCTCAGTATCGCCCTGATGCACGATCCGGACGTCCTCATGCTGGACGAGCCCTACACTGGATTCGACTGGGAAACGTATCTCACGTTCTGGGATCTCGCCGAGGAACTCGCTGCCGACGGAACAGCTGTCACGATGATTTCACACCTGATCGAAGAGCAAAGTCGTCTCGACCGCATCTATGAGGTTCGTGACGGACAGGTCTACGACGTGACTGACCAGGAAGGCGAGACTGATGCAACGGCCAGTGAACGGGGGGAAGAGACCGATGAATAGGGTTTGGACGGGGATTCGGGCGAACGTCTCCACCTTCCTCAGAACCCCCCTGAATGTTGTCCTAGCACTTCTCCTTCCGATTGTCGTTATCGAAGGCTGGGGACAAGCAATGGCTGGGTTACCAAGTATGCCGACGGTCGAGGCGATTCCGATCGAGCTAGGTCGCCTTCTCGGAGCGATATTCGGGGTCGCCATCATTGCCGGCCTGATGGGACTCGCGCAGATGATTAGTGCGCGTGCAGCCGATCGGCGACTCGTTCAGACAGGCTATCCACCCCGAACACTGCTTGCGACTCGATTAGCGGCGCTCGGAGGAGTGACCGTTGTCGTGGCTGCCGTAAACTACGGCGTTCTCTGGCTGACGATTTCACCGGGAGCCCCTGTCCTGACGTTCGTATTCCTCGTACTTGCCGGCCTCGTCTATGCGTTTCTTGGCGCACTCGTCGGGGCGCTCCTTCCACGACTGTTCGAAGGCTCGCTCGTCGTGGTGTTCCTTGCAATGATGGATGCGTTCCTCAGTGGCGACAGTCCGCTGGCCGCCGACGTTCCCGAGTTCGTGGAATACTTCCCGCTCTATCATCCAAAGGAACTCCTTCAGGAGGCGATGTTCCAAGGCACATATACGACGGGTGATCTCGGCTTCGTCGCCGGATACCTGCTAGTCCTGCTTGTACTCGTCACCGCAGTGTTCGGAGTGACGATGCGCACCAGTGGTGGGTGGTCCGCATGAGTCGTACGACAACGGCGTTCACAATCGGCATCAAAGAACAGGCGCGAAACTACGTCCTCGTCGCTCTACTGGTCGTCCTACCGGTCTCGTTCATCACGTTGGCGTTCGCAGTCACCCAGGACGTCGAGATGCCGGTTCGGACGCTCGTCGACGGTGAGACGGTGACGGTCATGCGAGGGATGCCTGAGGTCCACGGCGTGATTATGACGCCGATTACGAGCGCCCTCATCGCGGGACTCGCCGGGTTGTTCCTGATGCGAGAAGCCAAAGACACAGACGGTCGTCTGGCAGTCGCCGGCTATCGTGCACGACAGGTAATCACTGCCCGGTTTGGGGTCCTCGCAGCAATCACTCTCATCGTTACCGGCGTCTCAGTCGGCGTGATGCTCGTCGATTTCCAGCCTGAGCATCTCTGGTGGTTCGTCGCAGCGATGCTCGTCGTCTCGGTCACGTATGGTCTCATCGGGATGCTCGTCGGGGCCGTTTTCGACCGCCTAGCCGGGATGTGGCTAATGCTGATTCTCCCGATGCTCGATATCGGACTCTTCCAGGATCCGCTGTTCATCCAGTCCGAGCCCGAATGGTGGATGAAACTACTCCCCGGCTATTGGCCCGTCCGTGTGATGGTCGATACCGGACTCACAACGGACGTAGATACGACTCTCTCATTGGTGTGGGCTACTGGATACCTCCTCCTCGTAGCTGTCCTCACAATCGGCGTCTACTACCGAATTACACAGGAGAAGTAAGATCAGGCCAGTAGACTACTTACTCCGGTAACTGTAGGGGAGAAGACCCAAACAGCACTATATCCAGCTTCGCTCAATTGGATAGTTTGACTCGGATTTCACTACGACCGTCTGATCGGGCAAACGGTTCGGTGGACTCTGGTTGCTGCTGTGTTCCTCGTTCTCTGGGCACCGATGAGTGCGGCTTACGTTCCGCGGAGAAGTGCCGCGGCGTAGGAACAGGTCTTCGAAGGACTCCTGAGCGAGGGACCTCAGGCGTGTAGAAATGGCGACGACACCGCGCCTTACCGAGATGGGTCTTCACTCCCAGTCTCCAACCGTTCACGACGCTTCTGGAACTCTTCTTCGTCGATCTCGCCTCGTGCGTAACGACGTTGGAGGGTTTCCATAGCGGAATCGTCACTCTCTGGAGGTGCATCGCCTCGACCCATTGCCCAGTAGAGGAAGCCGCCGACCAGCCCCAGCATCCCGAGTGCCCCGCCGACGAACGGCAGCCCACCGAACCATCCACCGTTCCGGCCGTGCATCATCCCTGGACCCATCATTCCGCCATCGGTACTCCCACTGCCGTCGACGTCCGAGCCGACGGCAACGGCGCCGTTCTGGACGATCGTTTCGCTGTCTGGGACCTCGCCGTCCGGGATCGGGCTGTCTTCAGCTGGACCGCCAGGGCTACCAACGACGATGCGACCGACCATGCCGACCGTCTTGTGAGGGATGCAGTAGTAGTCGTACGTTCCGGGCACCTCGAACGTGTGCTCGAAGCTCCCCTGCGAGATGGTCCCGCTGTCGAAGGCGGTGGCGTCGGCGGGAACGCGGTCCGGATAGGCCGTCGCCGAGTGAGCTCCGGCTGCTATCTCGAAGCGGACGGTCGTGCCAGGTTCGACGTGGAGCCCGATCGGGTCGAAGTAGTTGTTGCCCATCTTCACGACGGGCGTCTCCTGTGCGGCGACTGGTTGGGTGAATCCCGCACTCGCGACTGTGCCAGCACCGAGCGCTCCCAGGAACTGGCGTCTACTGTAGTCTGTCATTGTAGCTGGTTGGCTTCTGTTATCCACGGATGATGCTGGCGAGCCGGTTCGTGAGTCCGGGCGATTGCTGGCCGGCGCTCTCGATGGCAGCCTCCAATTCGTCCCGGTCGACGATGCCGATGAACTCGGCCGTCTGTTCCCCGTTTGCATACACGAGCGTCGTTGGCGTCTTTCGGACACCGTACTCCTCGGCCGTCTCCAGATCGGTCTGGATGTCGACCTCCCGGAACTCGACATCCGGATACGCATCTTCGATACCCTCGTTTTTCTCTCGCTGCGTTGCGCACGCTCCACAAGTCTCCTGTGTGAACAGGATAACTTCCGTCATAGTAGCTAGTATGGTCTTATGCTTTTAGCACACTTCTATTCACATCCGAAAGCTGTGAGGGTCACAGATTTCGGATTCCAAGGGGCCGGACGTGAGTAACGCCGGAGGTTGGTGGTCGGACCGTCACTCCGAGCGTTCGAGCTTGTTCCGACGCGCCTCGAACTCTTCCTCGGTGAGATCTCCGCGGGCGTATGCCATACGCAGCTCCTCCATTGCGGGATTCCGCGACGACTGCGATGCCGTCACGCGACGGAAGACGAGATATCCGCCACCGAGCAGGAGGAGGAGGAAGACCAGCTGGACGAGCATCCCGACGAGTGGCCACCAGCCGCTGGTCGTCCCGTATCCACCCATCATTCCACCGTATCCCATCATCCCGCCGAATCCCATCCCCATCGTGAGCAAGGGGAGGACGATGATCGCCCCGAGGATGAGGAGGACGATGGTTGTGGTGTCGAGTTGGTTTGATGATGTCATGGTTCAGATCTCGGTCGATGATTCGAGTTCGTCCGCGACGCTGGCGAGAACGCGTTCGAACCGGTCGTGGACCTCGTTCGCGATCGAGTCGAGTGCCTCGTTGTCGGCGATGCCGACGAGCTGTTGTGGGTCGACGGCACTCACCATGACCTCGCCGCCGTCGGTTTCGTAGACAATGACGTTACACGGGAGGAGTGCGCCGAGTTCGATCTCTTCGTTCAGGCCCTCGTGTGCCAGCCCCGGGTTGCACGCACCGAGGATGCAGTACTGTCGAAACTCCTCGCCGAGTTTCTCCTCGAGCGTCGCTTGGACGTCGATGTCACAGAGGACGCCGAATCCTTCGTCTTTGAGCGCCGCAATCGTCGTGTCGACGACGTCGTCGAACTCACCGGTGACTGAAGTCTGTATTGTGTATTCCATGAAGTATCATACCCCGTCTACGGGGTTAACGGTTGGGTGCCGCAACGGCGGCCGTTGGGAATATGATGTATCGGCTGGAACAGCAGCTGCTCCAGTCATCCGGTGCGTTCGAGCTGTTCTCGCCGCCGATCGAATTCGTCATCCGAGAGCTCTCCGCGGGCGTAGCGCTCACGGAGAACCGACAGCGACTGCTCTTCGTTCCCACCGGAGCCTCGATTGAGGAGCGCATAGACAATGTAGAGCGGAACGGCGATGAGGAGCCCCATCCAGAGGAACCCCCAGAGCCCCATCGCTCCACCGAAGAGGCCCCAGCCGCCCCCCATCATGCCGCCGCCGTAGCTCCCACTACCGTGGGCAACAGCCGGTCCAGTCGCCGCAACTAGCAGCGGGACGGCGAGGATCGCGAGTCGCCGAGCAGTGCGTCCGATGTGAGTGGTGAGTTGCGTCATTATCTTGCGTTGGTGAGTTGTGGTGTTCGATTGGAGCGATCGAAACGGCCAGAGCCGTCAGCAGTGGCCCTGCCCGTACATCCCGCCGTTGTAGCCGTCGTCAGCCCCGTCGTGGTATTCCCCGTCAGCCATGTCCTGGGCCATCTCGTCGACGGTCACACCCATGTGCGACTCCATCCACTCGACGCTACCCGGGCCCATGTGTTCGGTCATCTGTGCCTCCATCCAAGTGGCCCATTCATCTGCGGTGGCATTGTCCGTAGGCGCGTCGTCAGCGGTCGTTGCGTTGTCGTGTGCGCTGACTGCCGGTGCGGCGAACGCGAGTCCGACAATCGCGAGCGCCACGAGCAGCCACCGGCCGAGTTTGAAGTTGGTCATTGTCTCTCTCCTCGGTTACTCGTAGGCCTGCTCGGGAGTTATCGACATGGGTGTGAATCCATACAGGAGAACGTTCGAGAACGTCTATAACATCTTCTAACCGTTTTGCTCGAGGGAGACCGTTCATACCTACGGAATTCGAGAGGGAGAGCGCCCGATAGATAGCGACTATTTTCCCGGTTGTTGCTGCCGAAGGTCATCACTCGGATACACACGATAGGTCCGACCCTGTCGTTCCCGATACAGCAGACCTCGCTCCTCGAGTGAACTCACGGTCTGGCTTACTTTACTCTTCGAGAACTCAGATCGATCCCGAAGTTCAATCTGCGTGATTCCGGGGGAGTTCAGGACGGGTTCGAGGACGCGTCGTTCATCATCCGGTAAGAGATCGAGAACGCGTGCTTGGGGGTCCGATTCAGGATTGATAGACGTCGCCGGTGCAGCGTCATCATCCATCGACGTAGCTGTTGCCGCCGATGTCTGTGCAGGATCGACAGGCGCCGTTGTGTCGGCCACTTCTGGATCGGTGAGTTCTCCCCGGACCACGTAATAGACGCCACCGATAACGCCAGCAACCAGCAGGGTTCCAACCACGTACCAGAGGGGGTCTGGGCCGTGCATCGTTCCCATAGATGAACCCATCATTGACCCCATCGATTGCTCGATAGCCCGACGCTGTTGATAGGCCCGCCAACTGAGTACCCCGCCGGCCAGGAGAACGAACCCGAGAAGCACACCGACGACAGTATCTGCTCGACGGCGATTCATATGACAGCCCCGAGTTGCGGGATTTGACTATTCATACCGTCTATTTGAGCGCAGTAGGTGTGACAATTGCGGATTGAAACTGTGATGATGAACCCCATCACAGCGGATGAACCACAGTGCGATCATCAGTGGTCATGATCGTGATCGTGGCTCGATATTTGCGGGCTTTGATTAGTAAATTCGGCTCTGGTGAATCGCTGGACAGCGCCGGCTTCGACCGTCAGAACTAGTGGAATGAAGCGGGAAACCGCCGATGATCCATGTCGAAGATTTCCCGCTTCACGAAGAAAGCGGTTCAGTTAGCTAAAAATGCTGTCGGTGGCCGAGGCGAAGTCGCCGCCCCCGAAGGGGGTGGCGGCTTCGCCGACTACGCGATTGTGTCGCTGCACTGTCTGCGGGTGTACCTGGAGAAATCGTACCGGGAAACGCTTGATCTGCTGAGCGAGATGCCACACATACTGGCCGAGATCGGCCTCAACGAGGCCGATCTCCCCGACCACTCGACGCTAGTGAAGGCGTTTGACAGACTCAAAACAGCACTCTGGCGAGTGCTGCTGCGCCTGTCGGCGCAGCTGCACGACCCGAGCGGACACGCCGCCATCGACGCGACGTTCTTCGACCGCGAAACCGCCAGCAAGCACTACTGCCGTCGGACGAACTACCGCGTTCAGACGCTCAAAACCACCGCACTCGTCGATACAGAAACGCAGGCTATCCTCGACGTGCATTGCTCGACCGGGAAACCACACGACACACAGCTCGGCTGGCAGGTCGCCCGCCGCAACGCGGGCGACCTCGCCAGCCTCGCCGCTGACAAGGGCTACGATTGGATGGAACTCCGCAAGAAACTCAGGGAAGATGGCGTGAGACCGTTGATCAAGCATCGGATCTTCCGGCCCATCGACCACGCGCACAACGCGCGGGTCGATGGGCCTCGCTACCGCCAACGAGCGATGTGTGAGACCGTCTTCTCGACGATCAAGCGCACGCTCGGCGACGCCGTGCGTGCGCGAGCGTGGTTCCGCGAGTTTCGAGAAATCGTCTTGAAATGTGTCGTCCACAATATCAAGCGGGCCGTCACACCGTGAAATCAAACGCCTTCTGGCGATTCACCAGAGCCGTAAATTCCGTTGGTTCTTCTTCGAACGTACGCTTGCATTTCTTTGAGCAAAAATAGTACGTCGTCCCATCGTGGGACGCACTCGGGCCCTCATCGTCGGTTCGCATCCCGCACACCGGATCTCGATACTGACCTGGTGCGCCGAGTCCCCGCCGGTAGACATACAGAAGGAACCCGGAGAGCGCAAAGGCGATAATATTGAGGTAGAACGTGTAGTTGAGCTCGAAGTACGTCTGTTCAGTCGCCGTCTCGCCGCCCGCCAGATCTGGAACGATACCCAGCGCGTCGAACAGCAGCTCCATGAGGAAGCCGGTGAACGCCATCGTGACGAAGAAGACGCCGAGGATGTACAGCATCACCTTCCAGCCGTAGTACTTCCGGTAGACGTTCAGGACGGGCACGGTGATGAGGTCGGCGTAGACGAACGCGATGATCCCGGCGAAGCTGACGCCACCACCCCAGAGCGCGACGGCGAACGGGACGTTGCCCATACTGCCGACGAAACTGAGGACGGCGATGATGACGCCCATGACGGCGTTCTCGGCAGTCACGAGCAGGCCGTCGCCCTGAATGAACAGCGTGTTCCACACCCACTGCGGGACGAAGACGATGACGAACCCAGAAATAAGGAAGCCGGCGACGATGTCTTTCCAGATCATCGACCACTCCTTGCGGTACTGATTCCCGACCTTGTACCAGCCACCCCACGACAGCAACTCGTCACGCCACCCGCCGCTACTCGACGTCTCCTGGCGATAGGTCTCCATACAGCCCTCCGAGCAGAATTTGAGCGTCTCACCGCCGTCGGTCGTGAGCGTGTACTCGTCTTTCCCCTCCATCCCGCAGGTGGGATCTTCCGTGACGCCCGCCTGGCGGTCGCGCTCGTTGAGCTTCTCGCGGACTTCGTTAAACAGGTTTTCGGGAAGCGTGAGGTGGACGATGGCGGCCATGACGGCGATGAGAATCAGGCCGCCGAGCAGTTCCGCGACGAGGAACTCCCAGCCAAGCAGGATGAGAATCATCAGCCCTAGTTCGACGATGAGGTTCGTCGACGCGAACATGAACGCGAGGAAGTTCACCGCGTGCGCCCCCTTCTTGAACAGGCCCTTCCCGATGGCGACGGCGCCGAAACTACAGCCACTGCTTGCTGCTCCGAACACAGTCGCCTTGGTAAGTCCAGTTAGATCGCCCTCACCCAGCACCTGTGCCATCCGCTCCTTCGAGACGTAGACCTGGACGAGACTCGTAATCGTGAGGCCCATGATGATCGCCCACGCCGCCGTCCAGAGAAATCCGACACCGATACGAAGGGATTCAAGAACTCCGTCGATTATCGTCGCCTGCATAGGTGTATCATTGTAGGGATCATCTATTGCGGTTTTGATTAGAATATACTGCCTATGAGGGTATCAGTACTATGGCATCGTAACCGTCGGCCATAGATGATCTATCGTGAAGAGGGGAAAACATTGCAAACCTCCACAAGCTCCACGGAATCCGACTTCAGATTCAAAAGGGGAATCTGATTAAATCACGCCGACGTATTAGAGGCTAATGGGACCAGTAGAGACCGATGATATCCCAAATGAGGGGAACACCACCTGGAAGAACAGCCTTCGCCGGCCTGCTCGGTTGTCCAGTACGGTAACTGTCACATCCACTTCCTAATTTACGATGGCTGTCGATCTGGCAATCCATGATGCACTCGTTCTCACAGCCGACGAGCGGAACCGCCTGTACGAGCGCGGCACAGTATGCATCACCGATGGCTGTATCGAAGAAGTCCGACCATCACGTGCAGGAGACGGAGAATTAGAAGCATCCACCGTTATCGACGGGAACGGGAAACTGGTGATGCCGGGGTTGGTGAACGCCCACACGCACTTGGAGATGACACCGCTCATCGGTGCGTTTAGCGAACTCGAGCTGACGGAGATGCTCGGGAGTGGGACGGCCTTGTTTAACAGATTAGGGAACGGCGAATTCGAGTACCTCGTCGAGGCAGGCGTCGAGCTCGCAGCGCTCAATTTCCTCCTGGGCGGTGTCACGACCGTGAACTCGATGGACGCACGGCCTGCCGCAGGTGCAGAGGCGTTCGGGGAAGCAGGGCTCCGCGGATTTTTCGGCCCGGCGATCTCGGACCTCTTCTGGGACCAACCAGTCGATCAGCAGTTCTCCCGTGCTCGCGAGTTCGTCGAAACGTACCACGACACGTACGACGGCCGAATCAGGGCGACGATCTGCCCGCACGACGACTGGTCGTGTACCCGGCAGCTGTGGGAACGGACCGCATCCCTCGCCGCAGAGTATCCGGACCTGCTCGTCCACACGCACTTGCTCGAACTCGAGGAGAGTAACACGATGGCACGAGCGAACGGTGGCGAGGACTCGGTAGGATTGCTCGACGACGTTGGACTCCTGGACGACCGACTGGTCGCTGCTCACTTCCGCCTCGGCGACGAAGAGGACATCCAGCGAACCGCCGAGGCGGACGCGGCTGTTGCGCACTGCCCGTCCGTCTTCTGTTACTGGAATCCGGACGGGGAGACGCAGTGGACGCCCGTTCCCGAGCTTCGAGCCGCCGGCGTCGACGTCGGAGTAGGGATTGACGACCACTACTGGCACGACTCGTACAGCATGTTCGGTGAAGCGCGGCAAGCTCGGCTGGCGGCAAATCTCAAGCGTTCAGCCGGGCAGTTCGACTCGATGGAACTGATACGAATGCTCACTATCGAGGGCGCACGCGCGCTGGGGATGGGCGACGAGATCGGCAGTATCGAAGCGGGAAAGCGCGCGGATATTATCCTCCTCGACGTCGACAAACCGAAGTTCACGCCACTGACCAACGTTCCCGCACACGTCGTGAACAACGCGGTCCCGGCCGACGTCGAGACAGTGATCGTTGACGGCGACGTCGTCCTCCGGAATGGTGTGCCCGAGACAATGGACTCGGACGACGTGCGACAGCGAGTAAATCAGGCTGTCGAACGCTTCATGGACGAGACAGGCTGGGAGTTAGACATTGGTGGTAGTGAACCGCCGACCAGCATCGAGACTGTACGGGACCTCCCAAAGCGTGGCCCTGCGCGACTCCTGACTCGCCTCGCGATGCAATCCGCGCGTGATCGGTTCTCCTTCTAAGACCCTGCCAGCGTAGGGGTGGTTCCCCCTCAGGAATTTCTGTGGGCGCGAACGAACGCACGTCGCAGGACGGTCAGAAGAACGTACGTCTCGTACTTCTGGGTCTGGCAGTGCTCGCAGGGCTGCATATCCTCGACGATCTCCTCAATAGCGTCGTCGTACTCGTCGGTGAGCGTAGTGAGCGCGTCCGTGATCTGGGGCTGGGCAGCGTCGATCATCTCCTCGACGGCGGCGTCGGCCGAATCTGGTAGTGAGTACGAGAGGACGATCGTGTTCGCGTGGTAGTACTTCGTCGTCCCACCACGCCCCTCCTCGAAGCGAACGACGTCGACGAGGCCCGCATCCCGGAGCTCGTTGATGTGATGGCGGACCGTGTTCTCCGTCCGGTCGATGCCGCGATCGTCGAGGCGTTCGTGGACCTCGGTCGCAGTTAGGGCTTCCTCGGACAGAATGTCGAGGACCATCGCCCGCATCGGCTCGTCGATGGCGTCCGAAATCCGAGTGTCTCGCACCGCGATGTCGTCGAGACGGTGGTCGGTATCGGAATCACTCATACGAGGACTGAGCGCGAGCACGCGGGAAAAGGTAGCGGGGCAGGAGTCGGGTAGGTGTCTGTCGAGGTATCCAGTACAGGATGGACCCGCGATAGCGAAAGCCCTAGACGACCCGTTTGACTGTTCCAACGACTCGTATCCGAATTCAAACATATCATATAAAAAATACTTATTGAGGTACGGGCACTATCTCAAACTGTAATGAGCGACACAACCCAATTCCGCGTCCTCGACTTCGACTGCCCGACCTGCGCGAGTACCGTCGAACGCGCCCTGTCGAACGTCGACGGCGTCCAGCACGTCGAAGTCCACTACGCGACCGGCCGCGTCGAGATCGAGTACGACGACAGCGTCGCTGACCCCGACGCCTTCGCAGAGACCATCGAAAACCAGGGGTACACTCCCCAGCCCGCCTAACACTATGAACAAACAATCGATCACGCAGTACTACCGGAACCACCGGAAGGCCATCGTCACGGCGACAAGCGGCCTGCTGTACGGCGGTGGCTGGAGTCTCGGCTACCTCACGAGTTTCGAGATGGCAAGCGCCGCCATCCTCGTCCTCGCGACGGTCGTGGGTGGCTACGACATCGCCAAGACCGCTTACCACGAGGTCACCAACCGGACGCTCGGCATCAAGACGCTGGTGACGCTGGCCGCCATCGGTGCTATCGTCATCGGGGAGTACTGGGAAGCCGCCGCCGTCGTCTTCCTGTTCAGCCTTGGCAGCTACCTCGAAGGCCGGACGATGCGGAAGACCCGGACGGCACTTCAGGAGCTACTGGAGATGACGCCCGACACGGCGACCGTCCGTCGCGACGGGACACTCCAAAAGGTCTCCGCCCGCGATGTCGAAGAGGGCGAAGTCGTCGTCGTAAAGCCGGGCGGGAAGATCCCGGTCGACGGAACCGTCGTCGACGGCGAGAGCGCAGTCAACCAGGCGCCGGTCACCGGCGAGAGCGCGCCCGTCCACAAGGCCGACAGCGACGAGGTGTACGCCGGGACGGTCAACCAGGAGGGCGCGCTAGAAATCCGGACGACGGGAGCGGGATCGGATACGACTCTCGAACGGATCATCCGTCGCGTCGAGGAGGCCCAGGAGGCTCAGTCGCCCACGGAGAGTCTCATCGACCGGTTCGCGAAGTACTACACGCCGGCCGTCATTGCCCTGGCTATCGGCGCGTACGCGGTCACGCAGAACGCGATCCTGTCGCTGACGCTGCTGGTCATCGGCTGTCCGGGCGCGCTGGTCATCGGGCCACCGGTCAGCATCGTCTCGGCCATCGGTAACGCCGCCCGGTCGGGCGTGCTGATGAAGGGCGGCGAACACCTCGAACGCGCCGGCAAGATCGATCTCGTCGCCTTCGACAAGACGGGGACGCTCACGAAGGGCGAGACCACCGTCTCCGGTATCGAGGGGTTCGGCGTCGCCGCCGCCGACGTCCTCTCGCTCGCAGCGACCGCCGAGAAGAAGAGCGAACACCACCTCGCGGACGCCATCGTCGACATGGCCCGCGAACGCCAGACGGCTGCGACGGACGGTGGAGCGACGGTCGCCCAAGCGGACGATACGGACGTGGGGCGCAGGTCGGTCCCCGATCCCGACGACTTCGACGTGGTCGCCGGCAAGGGCGTCATCGCCCATGCCGATGGCCAGGAAGTCGTCGTCGGCAACCGCGCGCTGCTGGACGACCGCGACGTCGATGTCCCCGATCGGGTCGCCGACTACGTCCGCGAGCGTGAGGGGCGCGGCGAGACAGTCGTCCACGTCGTTCGGGACGGGGACATCATCGGCGCGATTGCGATGCGGGACGAGCTCCGGGAGGCCGCTCCTGGGGTCGTCGCGGCGCTCCAAGACGCTGGCATCGAGACGGTGATGCTCACCGGCGACAACGATCGGACGGCCGCTGCCGTTGCCGAGGAGGTCGGTATCGACGAGTACCGTGCCGAACTCCTCCCCGAGGACAAGCAGTCCGTCATCGAGGGCTACCAGGCCGACGGCCACGTCGTCGCGATGGTCGGCGACGGCATCAACGACGCGCCATCGCTGGCCACTGCCGATGTCGGCATCGCGATGGGTGCTGCGGGAACGGACACCGCTATCGAAACGGCTGACATGGCGTTGATGGCCGACGACCTCGAACGCATCCCGTACGCGGTCAAACTCAGCAAGGCGACGCGCTGGAACGTCCTCGAGAACGTCGGGCTCGCGGTGCTGACCGTGACCGTCCTCCTCGCGGGCGTGCTCACCAGCTACGTCACCCTCGCGTCGGGAATGCTGGTCCACGAGGCCAGCGTCCTCCTCGTCATCCTCAACGGGATGCGACTGCTCCGCTACTGACCACGAGACACGATCACAACCACAACTCATGACATCGAATTCGACGGCGACTGACACGACCCAGACGAGAACCAATTGGCAGGTCGACTACGACGCCGACCCGATCGAAATCCGCGACCCCGTCGCGGAGGCCCTCGGCGTCCTCGAACCGGGCGAGCCGTTCGTCGTCACCTACCGGGACGCGGTGAAAGAAGCCGGACACTCCTGTCCGACAGCCTCGGGTGCCTATCGGATCGTCCAGCTCGGGCTCGACGCCCTGTATCCCGACGACTATCCAGTCCGGAGCGAAATCGAGGTCCAGACGGCCGGCCCGCAGGACGATGCCGCGTACGGCGTGATGAGCCGCATCATCTCGTACGTGACTGGCGCGACCGGCGATGACGGATTCAGCGGGCTCGCCGGCGGCTATGGCGGCCGCCGCGACCTCCTGCGCTTCGACGCGTTCGACCCGGACACGGCGGACCCGACGTTCCGGTTCCGGCGAACCGACACGGACGAGACCGTCGAAGTGACCTACCACGTCAGCGACGTTCCTGACGGTGGACCCGCAATCGGGAACCTCCAAGGGATTCTCGACGAATCGGCAACTGACCAGCAACGAGAGGCTTTCGCTGACGCCTGGCACCGCCGGGTACAGGTCGTCCTCAGCGACGACTCGCTGTTCACCGTCGACGCGGTGTGAACGCGACGGTCTACCCCTCTCACTCGAAATAAGTTACTGCGGTACACTATCGATCTCCTCAAGGGCCTCAGTAGCGACATCACCTAACTCACCAGCCTCGATATGCGAGTACCGCTCACGAACCATCTCCTCAGAATTATCGAGATATCGGGCCGCCACAGTATATCCGAATGCCCGGACCAGAACCTCGCCCATGCCACGACGGCCACCGTGCGGAGCAAGATAATCGTGTTTCGGATGGTCGATGTCGATCTCCGCGGCCTCCGAGAGTCGTTGGAGAATCGACCGTGCGCCGTCCGTCGTGATCGACGGCGGCCGAATGTCCACATCGAGCGCCAGCAGCAGGTCGCGAGCGTACTCCGCACGGCGTTCAATGATTGCTTCTGGGCGTTCCCCTCGTTCGGCGAGGTTTTCCCGGACGAGCCCTGCGAGCGTCCGTTGGTCGAACGTCGGAAACACCGGCCAGCGCTCCGTTGGTGGGTCCATCAACTGGCGATAGCTTCGCAACGGCGAGATCACCGGATCGGGAAGGCTCGCGGCATCCCATTGCTGTTTCTTCCGGTAGACGTCCATACTCCCGTCGTCGACGGAGAGGTCCTCCCAGCGGACGCCGCGCCGGCGCGGGTCGTTCGGATCGCGGAGGAGTTCGCCAACGCGGACGGCGGTGTACGCGAGGACAAACACCAGCGCCCGGTCACGAGCCGCCTTCAACGCCGCGTAGCGTGCTCGCTGCTTGTCGAGGGGATCAGTATCCTCCGGGAGTGTCGTGTACGCCTCGACGGCGTCGCGGGCCCGTTCGTCGACGTGACGGGTGAGGGCGTGGCGCTGTTCGGACGTCCAGGCCTGCTGGTCGCCGGGCTTGCGACCGTCGTCCTCCGGCAGCGGCGCCATCGCACTCGCTCGCTGCGCGTAATGCGCTTCGAGATATCCCTCGTTGACGCACCAGCCACACCACGCAGAGATATAGCGGTAATAGGTTTGTACTGTGTTCTGCTTGAGTCCCCGATCTCCACCGAGATGTCGGGCGTACTCCCGGAACACGCGTTCGTCGAGATCGTCGAAGGTCGGCTCGCGGCCGACGTCGTCGGCGATCCCGGTCCAGTCGTCGGCGCCGCGGTCGCCGGCGGCCCACTCGGCGAACCGTTCGAGCTCGCGTGCAGCGTTACGTCGATAGTTCCCACCGCCGCCGCCCCGGCCTTTCCCCTTGTCTTGGAGGTAGCGCTCGAAGCTGTCGTCGAGCGGCGTCGAAAGCGCTCGGTCAGGCATTCACCGGCCCTCCACCGTCCTGCAGCCCCGGTCTCGGGTCCTCTACCCTGGGGGAAGCGTCGTCGTGAGGCGGTTGCAGCATTCGTGCTTCACCGACGGCGCCGGGGTACTTCAAAGTGGTCGTGATTACTGGTATAATCAGGACCATCAGGGTTAGATCCGAAATGCGTCGGTTTCGACGGTTTCCAGGTCCCTATCCGTTGAGTAGTCGATACCCATACTAGTATAAAGTATATTCTGCTATATCAAAT